>CAMNIH010000009.1 GCA_946540365.1 uncultured Bacteroidales bacterium | reverse complement strand
GCTTGTCGGCCTCCACCCGCTCGCGGTTGAACGACTTGATGACGCCCATGCTCTCAATGATGTTCAGTATGCCGTGGCTCAGCTGCTGGTGGGTGCCGAAGACGCGGTGTCGCCAGCCCTTCATCCTCCGCCCCTGCACGGCGGTAATCCAGAAGTAGACCGGGATGATGGCCGTGGCCACGAGGCCCACATACACGTTGGCGGCGTACATCAGCACCAGGGCCAGCACGGCGCTGGTGAAGAGGGGCAGAATGTCGATGAAGAAGTTTTTGACGGTGTTGCTGAGGCTCATGATGCCGCGGTCGATGCGGGTCTGCAGCTTGCCGGGCTCGTTGCCGTCCTGACTGAAGAAGGCCATGCGGAAGGTCAGTATGCGGTCCACCACACGCAGCGAGAGGTCGCGACTGACGTTGATGCGTATCTTCTCGCCGAAGATGCGCTGTCCGAAGGTGATGAGGGCGGAGAGCACCTCCTTTCCGAGGAGGATGGCGCTGATGAGGAGCAGCAGGCGCGCCGCCTCGGCCCACTGGAAGCCGCCGTCGAGGTGCAGCAGGGCATTGATGCGGTCGACCGCCTTGTCAAGTACAACGGCGTTGACCTGCGCCATGAGCGAACCGAGGAAGGTCAGTGTCAGCGTGGCCACAAGCAGCCAGCGGTAGGGCGTCACGAAGGGGAGCAGCCGCCGCAGCAGTCCCCCGATGCCCATTTTTGAGGTGTTGTTGTTCTCCATATTGCGGCTGCAAAAATACACATTTTTCGCGACGTATGGGATTTATTTTGTACTTTTGCACCCACAATGTGCAATGCTACATCAAAATGAAAAGACCCTTCCTATTGGCATTAGCCCTCCTTCTGCTGGCCACCGTCGCCCAGGCCCAGCAGCGCGACCGACGCGTGGACCTCACCATTTCCTGCGGCTACCGCATCGACCTCTCCACCACCGGGCGGCTGTGGATTGGCACACGCTGCGGCGATATCTTCACAGCCGACAGCATCGGCGCCACATGGCGCACAGCAATAAAGGACGAAGACCCGATGCACATAGGAGGCGCCACCTTAGAGCGCATAGCCGCCTTCGGCGACGACATCGCCGTGGCAGCAGGCTATATGCACGGTGGGGACTACGTGCTGCGCACCACCACCGGCGGCGCCGTGTGGGACACTGTGCAGGTGGACAAGAACCTCGTCTGGGTGCATGGCTTCTGCTACCATGCCGACGGGCGAATGTGGATGGCGGCAGCCAGTGGCCGAAAGTTCAAGTGCATGGTCTACAGCACCGACCGAGGGCAATCCTTCACCACGCTGAAGCCCCCGTTTGCAGACCCCAACGACGGCGAGGGTGGCGTTGAAGAACTCTACATGGTCACCGCCGACAGCGGCTTTGCCGGTACCTACGGTGGCGGCATCTACTCCACCTCCGACAACTGGCGCACCGCCCACCGATGGGCGAACCCGATAGAACAGGGGCTGATGGAGAAGGATATCTATTCAGACTCGTGGGTGAACCGCATCCGCCCCTGGCGCGGATGGCTCATTGCCACTCTGAGCCAAAGCACATTCTGCACCCCAATGGGAAGCTCTCCTAAATGGCAAACACTGCCCTGGGCCACCTACGAGGTGGACACCGTCAGCGGCAACCTTTGGGCCGTCACCGACAGCGGACAGCTGCTCTACCTGACCGACATGAACCACCACCGATTGGTACTTGACAGGGTGGACGGAAGCATCATCGGCACCCTCGGCGGAAGTATTTACCTGAGCACCCTGAAAGGCGTGGTGCGCGTGTCGCCCGACGGCCGGACCGACACCTGCGGTTTCTACACCGAGGAAAAGACGCTGGAGGAGGTTTTCGCCGAACTGATTGATTGGTATGGCGAATATGCGTCGGAGTATCTGACCACCCTCAGCCACGGCAGCCGCTTGTGGCGCACCGACGGCACGAGCATCTACCTGCAGGATGCCCTGGGGTGGTACCGCGTGGCCAAGCCCCTTGGTATTCGGGAGATGCACGCTGACCCCGACCGCGAGGACCGCGTCGTCATCCTGCGCGGCGACGGCATGAACTACAGCGTCGACACCGCCGGCCGCATCGAACCCTACACCTACCGCCAGCCGCTGGCCCGCTTCCTCGAGAGCGGCCTGCAGGGCGTGGAGATACAGACCTACGTGGGCGGCTGCTTCCACTACGAGGAGCAAACCATCGCCTACACCAGGAAGGGAGACCTCCTGCGCGAAAAGGAAAATACCGTCGAGAAAAAGCGGCATGCCAAACGCACCTTCCCCGTCGAGGCGCTGGAGAGTACTCTGAGGCGTCTGGGCGAAGTCTACAGCCTCTTCCCCACCCCATCGGACTTCGGCCTGCAAGAGGGCGAGGTGGACCTGCACAAGGTCTTTAGCCGTAACGGTGGCTGCACCAGCTACAGCGGCTACCGCATCGTCTTCACCAACCGCCAGGGCGACACGCTGAGGATCGACGGCAACAGCGATGCCGACTGCGGCGAGTACTTCCCCTGGATGCTGCCCATGAAAGTCGCTGGCGAAGGCGAGAGCTTCGTCACCTACCAGCCCACGCTGTGGCAGGCCCTACGGCCCATGATGCCGGAGGGCATGATGCACCGCCGCTTCCTGAACAACAACAGCCTCTTCGACCTGCGGCCGGGCGACCTGCTCTTCTTCCGCGACACCACTGGCATGGGCAGCGCCGTGCGCGAGAGCACGGGCGAGTACACCCACGTGGCGCTGGTGGAGAGCGTGGACGACACGGTGTGGATCATCGACGCCACGCAGCGCTACGGCGTCAGCCGCCGCCCGCTCACAATAAAGTATGGCAGCAGCGACTTCCCCGATGTCTACCGTTTCAATTCCGGCTGCTTCTCCATCGACTCTGTCCTTGCCCGCGCCCGCTCGTTCATTGGCCAATCCTACGACAATGCCTTCCTGCCCGACAACGGCGCCCTCTACTGCTCGGAGCTGGTCTACGAAGTCTTCCTCGACGACTGCAGCGACAAAGGCAAGCACCTCATAGAGGCCAAGCCCATGAACTGGCGCGACAAGAACGGCCGTCTGCCGCAGTACTGGCAAGAGCATTTCAAGAAACTCGGCATGCCGATACCCGAAGGCGTCCCCGGCACCAACCCCACCGACCTCAGCCGCTCGCCCATGCTGCGCAAAGTCCAATAAGGACGGCACAATAAATAAAATCGCACCACGTTAACACTCAAAAAAACAGAAGACAAATATCTACCGAATATGAAACCGATCGTTAGCATCATCATGGGCTCCACCTCCGACCTGCCGGTCATGGAGAAAGCCTGCCAGTTCTTCGAAGAGATGGAGATACCCTTCGAGGTCAATGCCCTCTCGGCACACCGCACGCCGCAGGAGGTCTCCGACTTTGCCCGCCAGGCGCAGGGGCGCGGCATCCGCGTCATCATCGCCGGTGCCGGCATGGCCGCCGCGCTGCCCGGCGTCATCGCCGCCGAAACGCCGCTGCCCGTCATCGGCGTGCCCATCAAGGGCTCCTGCCTCGAGGGCCTCGACGCCACCTTCGCCATCATGCAGATGCCTCCGGGAATCCCCGTGGCCACCGTGGCCATCAACGGCGCACAGAACGCCGCCATCCTGGCCATGCAGATGCTCGCCCTGTCCGACGACACGCTGATGCAGAAGCTCGTCGCCTACAAACAAGGACTGAAGAAGAAAATTGTCAAAGCCAACGAGGACCTCGCACAGCTGCAGTACAAATACAAATGTTAGTGCCCCGCACGAGGGGCGGCATGCCACATGACCGTCAGCATGCCGCCCTTCGCCGCAGGGCACAATCCTTCACAACGTCAGGAATGCGCGATCACTGATTCGCGTATTGCTGTATTTCGTCGTGGAAAAACTCCAGCTGCACGCCCGCCTGGCGGAAGAGCTCCTCGCTCTCGGCGCCGGCATGGTATTTGCGTTCGCACACCACCCGCTTGATGCCGCAGTTGATGATGAGCATGGCGCAGGTGCGGCAGGGGGTCATGCGGCAGTAGAGGGTGGCTCCGTCGAGGGCGATGCCGCGTCGGGCAGCCTGGCAGATGGCGTTCTGCTCGGCATGGACGGTGCGCACGCAGTGGGTGGAGATATGGCCGTCGGCGTCGATAGTCTGGCGGAAAAGATGGCCCACCTCGTCGCAGTGCGGCAAACCGCTGGGAGACCCCACATAGCCGGTCACCAGCAGCTGGCGGTCCTTGACGATGACGCAGCCCGAACGGCCGCGGTCGCAGGTGGCGCGCTTGCTGGCGGTGTTGGCCAGCTCCATGAAGTACTCGTCCCATGAGGGCCGGCGGTAGGTGATCTTGCCCAACACCTCCTCCACCTGGGCATTGAGCTGCTCGATGGTGCCGCCGTTGTCGAAGCGGAAGTCGGCCTGCTCGATGCAGTACTTGAGGTTCTGCTTGTTGGGGTCGTCATTGTCCATCTCGCGCTGCTCGTTGGCCAGGAAGGTGGCGTAGTCGATATGGTCGGTCTCCGAGCCGCGCAGCACGGCACGCTCGTAGCGCACCTGCGGGTCGGCGTCGACGGCGAAGAGGTAGAAATTGGGCTTGCCGCGCAGGGCCTGCACCTCGCCGGGCGTGCGGATGCTCTCGATGATGCAGTTGCAGCCCGACGCGGACGCCTGCTGATAGAGCTGCTCCACGATCCACGACGGAGTGTGGCTGGCACGCAGGTCGTTGCCCACAAGCGTCATGCTGTCGCGGTTCACCTCCATGCCGCGCCGACGGATCTCCTCGGTGAGGAAAGCGCGCACACTGTAGTGTACAAAACCGCGGTTCTTGACCAGATAGTCGACGATGGTGCCCTTGCCGGCACCGAGTGTCCCTGTGATTCCGATTGTTATCATTGTCGCACTGTTTATGATGAAAAACGGCCCGACAGTAAAAATATTGTATCTCAACCCTTCAGCACGTATTATTTTTTTTACCGAAACGCCATTTCAGCATTCCGAAATGTACAATAAAGCACAGGCCAACCCCGTTAAGACCGCTATGAGAATAGCGGTAATCATCGCCATATGCCTGTTGTTGGTAATGACCGGAGGCCTGATATGGCTGACCGGCAAGCCACGCATCACCCCGGTGCTACCTCCCGACGAGGAGCAGGCACTGTCCGCTCTGCTGCCCGCCGACGTGGTGCACGGCAACCGCATCACCACCTACACCAGCTTAGGCGCCATGTACGACACCCTGCTGGACGACATCAGCAGAGCCGAGCACCATGTACACATGCAATTCTTCAAGTTCGAGGACGACCCCACCGCACAGCGGGTGGGCGACGCACTGGCGGCCAGGGCTGCCAATGGGGTCGAGGCGCGCCTGATGTACGACGACTTCGTGTGCCGCCGCTGGAAAAGGTACTACCGCCAACTGGAGACTCGCGGCGTCGCCACCGCCGGCTTCGGCCGTGTGCGCTGGGCCTGGGTGCGCAAGACCGACTACTACCGCAACCACCGCAAATGCGTGGTCATCGACGGCCGCATAGCCTACCTGGGCGGATTCAATATCGCCGACCGCTACCTGCAAGGCCTGCCGTGGGGCTGCTGGCGCGACACGATGATCCGCATCGAAGGCCCCGCCGCCCTGGCGGTGCAACGGGCGTTTGCCGCCGACTGGCGCCATGCCGGACGGGGGCTGCTGGCCGACCAAGCCTACTTCCCGGCCGTGGCGGCGGCAGGCACCCTGCCGTTGCACCTGATCACCTCGGGACCCATTGGCCCCGGCCCCTCCATCATGCACTACACCGCCCAGCTGCTGGACACCGCCGAACGCTACGTATGGTTCGAATCGCCCTACTTCATCCCGCCCACGCCCCTGCGCCAGGCCCTGCTGCGGGCTGCCCGCCGCGGCGTCAACGTGCGGGTGCTGCTGCCCCCGCGGGGCGACCGCGGCGAGGTCACGCAATGGGCCTCGAAGAGCTACCTCGCCGAGATGCTGGACGCCGGCGTACGATTCGGATTCTACCAGCCAGGCTACCTGCACTCCAAACTGGTCGTCAGCGACGACCGCGTGGCCATGGTGGGCTCGTGCAACATCGACCCGCGCAGCTATCTCCTCTGCCAGGAGGTGGCCGCCGTGGTGGACGATGCCACCTTCGCCACCGAATTGCGCGACATCTACCTGGCCGACGAGGCACAATCCCAAATTGTCGATGCAGCCCGATGGGCAGCCCGCTCCTGCGGCGAGAAAGCCATGGAGCGCTTCTCCCGCACGGTAGCCTCCTATTTATAAAACAAAGAAAACCACAGTCTCCCCATGGAACAACAAACGAAACAAGCTCAACGCATCCAAACCTCGATCATCAACGGGGTGGAACGCAAAGCCCTCATTTGGTTGGCCGAACGGCAGCCGCGATGGGTCACTTCGGACATGCTGACTATTCTGGGCACCTTCGGCGCCCTGATGGTCGGCGTGGGATTCACGCTGACGTACTACAGCATCGACTGGCTGTGGCTGAGCGTCGCAGGACTGGCGGTCAACTGGTACGGCGACTCGCTCGACGGCACTTTGGCACGCGTGCGCAACTGCCAACGCCCGATCTACGGCTACTACCTCGACCACACCATCGACTGCGTCAACGAGGCGCTGATGTTCGTCGGAGCCGGACTCTCGCCACTGATGAACCTCGACCTGGCGCTGGCCATCTTCGTGCTCTACCTGTTCATGACCATCAACGTGAGCATCAACGCCCACCTCAAGAGCGAATTCCGCCTGACCTACGCCAAGCTGGGCCCCACCGAATTCCGCATGCTGATCGCGCTGGGCTGCATCCTGCTGATCGCTTTCCCGTCGTGGAGCGAATTCACATTGCGGGTGCGTTTGGCCGGGATGGAGGCCCACTTCAGCAGCCTCGACCTGCTGGCACTCTTCCTCGTGGCGCTGCTGTCGATCATCTACATCAGCACCATCATCAACGATGCAAACAAATACGCCAAATTAGACCCTCCCAAGCGGCGGGACGACTCGGCGGGAAAATAAGAAGGACATGCGACGCCTCTGGACGATAGCGATGCTGCTGTGCTGCGCAGCGACCGACGCTGCCGCACAGCATAGCCCACTGCTGATCAACGAATTGCTCTACCAACCCACGAGCGGTGAGGCCGAATACGTGGAGTTGTACAACGCCGGCGACACACCTTTGGAGCTCTCTGACTTTTGCATTGTGCGCGTGCTGCACGACACGCTGGGAGCGCACTACGCGCTGCCGCCACACCAAGTGGCGCCCCACGGTTACGTGCTGTTAAGCAAGGACGTGGCCTCGGTCGCAGCCTGCTTCCATGTCGAGAATCATCACACGCTGGTGGAATGCACGCTGCCGCCCTATCCCAACGACGGCGGCTCGGTGGTGCTGGCCCGGCGCGACGGCACGGTGGCCGACCGGCTGGACTACAGTCCCTCGATGCACAGCCGCCTGCTGCGCGACCGCGCGGGCGTCAGCCTCGAGCGGCGCCGCTTCGACCGCCCCACCAACGAGGCCTCCAACTGGTTCTCGGCCAGCTCCACCAGCGGCTACGGCACGCCGGGCTACGCCAACTCGCAGAGCGCGGAATGGCTGGTCGAGGAGACCGCCTTCGAACTGAGCTCGACACTCGTCTCGCCCGATGGCGACGGCTATCAGGATGAACTGGAAATCGGCTACCGGATGGACGACGCCTCGCTGGCCGCACGGGCCGAGGTGTACGACGCTCGCGGACGCAGGGTGCGCCGGCTGCTGAACAACGCGCTGCTGGGCGCGGCAGGACGCATCGTGTGGGACGGCCGCGACGACCGTCAACAACCGTTGCCGGACGGACAATATGTGCTGCAGATCACCATCTACGACACCGGCGGCACGCAGCAGACGCTGCGGCGCACGGTGGCGTTGGTACATTGAGGCTACCAGTTATACCTTATCGGCTCGCTATTTGTACCCCCCCCACAGGGTCGGGCGCATCCAGCTGGCAATAGATGGAGTTGTTGCTGCGGAACTCGGGGACGATGCTCTTCATCTTGGCGACGATCTTCATGTCGTCCATTGTCTCAAGCACCTGCCAGAGGTCGTTGTACTCGCGGTCGACGTCGTCGACGTTGTAGCGGCGCACCTGGGCATGCATGATCTTGGGGTGGTAGGTGGGGATGGTGTTCTCCTTGGTGGCCAGAAGCTCCTCGTAGAGCTTCTCGCCCGGACGGAGGCCGATCTCCTTGATCTCGATATTGTGACGACCCGAGAGCTGGATCATCTTGCGCGCCATGTCGTAGATCTTGACCGGCTTGCCCATGTCGAAGACGAAGATGTCGCCGCCCTCGCCCATGGCACCGGCCTCGAGCACGAGGTTGCAGGCCTCGGGAATGGTCATGAAGTAGCGGATGATGTCCTTGTGGGTCACCGTCAGCGGGCCGCCGGCGGCAAGCTGCTTCTTGAAGAGGGGGATGACGCTTCCGTTGGAGCCCAGCACATTGCCGAAACGGGTGGTGACGAAGTGGGTCTGCTCCGTGGAGCGGCTCTGGATGTAGATCTCGGCCATACGCTTGGTGGCACCCATGACGTTGGTCGGGTTGACGGCCTTGTCGGTGCTGATCATGACGAACTTCTGCACGCCGTACTGGATGCTGAGGTCGGCCAGGTTGCGGGTGCCAAAGACGTTGACATAGACTGCCTCATAGGGGTTCTCCTCCATGAAGGGGACATGCTTGTAGGCGGCGGCGTGGTAGACGAGGTTGGGGTGGTACTCCTGGAAGACCTCCTCCATGCGGGCGCGATCCTTGACGTTGGCGATGACGAAAGCCATGCGGTCGAGGCGGTCGGCGTAGGTGTTGCGCAGCTCGAACTGCAGGTCGTACATCGGGCTCTCGGCCTGGTCGAGCATGACCACCTTGGCGGGCTGGTAGCGCATCAACTGGCGGCAGATCTCGCTGCCGATCGAGCCGGCGGCACCGGTGACGAGGATCACCTTGTCGACCACCTCGCGGACGATGTTGACGTTGTCCATCTTGATGGGCTCGCGCTCCAGCAGGTCTTCGATCTTGATGTCCTCGATCTGGTTCGACGAGAAGCTGCCGTTCATCCAGGTGCTGATGTGGGGCACAGCCTTCACGGTGAGGCCCAGGTCGAGGGCTCGGTTGGTGATGGCCTGCTTGTGGAGCACGCGGATGGCCGGGATGGCAATGATCAGCTGTGTGATATGGTACTTCTCAACAAATTTGGGGTTGAGCACGTTGCGCACGCGCATCACGGGAACGCCGTTCAGCTCCTGGTTGACCTTCGACATATCGTCGTCGATGAAGGCCTCGACGCGGTACTCGCGGCTTTGGTCCTGCTTGAGGGCGTTGTAGGCGATGATACCGGCAGCACCGGCACCGTAGATGACCACATTCTCGGTGGGGCGGCGGCGGCGGAAATAATCGTTGTAGATGCGCTGCAGCATCAGACGTTCGACGATCATCAGCACCACCAGCACGGCATACACCATGAAGGTCTCGCGGTAGGCAAGCAGCCATTGCGCCGGGATGACCTGTGGGTCGAACTGGTTGTTCACAAAGTTGACTATCACGGACACCATGGCGGCACCGATATTGGCCATCATCACCTTCCAGATGTCGCTCATGCCCGCATGGCGGATGATGCCGCGATGCGTGCCGGTCAGCAGGAAGGCGATCATCGTCACCATGAAGGCCAGCAAAAACTTGATGACAAGGTCGTTGATCAAAATATCATCACCTCTCTTGCTGACGTAGTGGAACAACACCGTTATGGTAAATGCGCCGATAAACAGCAACACGTCGAACAGGAAGATGACCCATTGCGACACCGTCGAGTGACGGTATTTCTTCACCAGTTTGAAAGTTAAACGTTTGAACGGATTTTCCATAGTTGTGTTTTTTATAGTCTTGAATCAATTATTTCACGAGGAAGTACGCCTTTGACGTCGTAGATGACGCCGGGTTGCGGCACTAAGGCCCGGAGGTCGAGCGAGCGGAAGCAGTCGTGGGCCACCGCCAGGATGGCGGCATCGAAAGTCCCCTGCCCTTCCAGTGGCGTATTATACTGCGCCACCCAGGGGTCGTAGATGGTGATATTCGGCGTGTACTGGCGCAGGGTGCTGCAGATATCGACCACCTTGGTGTTGCGGGTATCCGGGCAGTTCTCCTTGAAGGTGTAGCCCAGGATGAGGATGCGGCTGTCCTTGACCGGCACCCCTTTGAGGTTCATCTGGCGGATGGTCTGGTTGGCCACGTAGTTGCCCATCGAGTTGTTGAGGCGACGGGCGTTGCTCATCACCCGCGGCAGCACGCCGTAGAGCTGCGAGCGCTCGATGAGGTAGTAGGGGTCGACCGAGATGCAATGCCCGCCGACGAGGCCGGGCTGCATGGGGATGAAGTTCCACTTGCTGGCAGCGGCATCCAGCACATCGTGCGTGTCGATGCCCATGGCGGCAAATATCTTGGCCAGCTCGTTGACGAAGGCGATATTGACGTCGCGCTGGCTGTTCTCGATGATCTTGCTGGCCTCGGCCACCTTGATGCTGGGGGTCTTGTGGGTGCCGTTGAGGAGGACGCTGTTGTACATGGCGTCGATGAGGTCGGCGGCCTCCGGAGTGGAGCCGGAGGTAACCTTCTTGATGGTCTCCACGCGGTGCTTCTTGTCGCCGGGGTTGATGCGCTCGGGGCTGTAGCCGCCGTAGAAGTCGGTGTTGAGCGTCAGACCGCTGACGCGCTCCACCGTGGGCAGGCAGGTCTCCTCGGTGACACCGGGGTAGACGGTGCTCTCGTAGACGACGATGTCGCCCTTGCCGATCACGCGACCCACCGTCTCCGACGCCCCGATCAGCGGGCGCAGGTCGGGCCGGTTGTTGTCGTCGACGGGCGTAGGCACGGCGACGACGTAGACGTTGCAGCCACGGATGTCGTCGAGCGACGAGGTGCAGCGGAAGCCGTGGTTGCGGATGGCATCCTGCAGCAGCTCGTCTTCGACCTCCAGCGTGGCGTCGTGGCCGCCGTTGAGGGCGTCGACGCGGGCACTGTTGATGTCGAAGCCGAGGGTGGGGTACTTGGTGGAAAAAAGACGTGCCAAGGGCAGACCCACATAGCCCAGGCCTACAACACATATCTTTATATCGCTCAGTTTGATCATATCAGTGATGCAACAGTTTCTATTTCTTCATCTGTCATATAGGGGTGCATGGGCAGCGAGAGGACGGTGCGAGTCAGTTGCCCGGCCGTGGGGGTCATGGTCCATTTGTCCAAGCCTGCAAAAGCCGTCTGGCGGCTCATGGTGCGGGGGTAGTAGACCATGGAAGGGACGCCGGCAGCCTTGAAGCGCGCCTGCAGCTCGTCGCGGTTCTCCACCTGGATAGTGTATTGCGCCCACGAGGAGGTATAGCCTTCCGGCACAACGGGAGTCTGAACCTTGCCTGCGAGGAGTTGGCTGTATTTCGCGGCCACGCGGTTCACGGCCTTCAGCTCATCGTCGAAATGGCGCATCTTGACCTGCAGGATGGCGGCCTGGAGGGTGTCGAGGCGCGAGTTGAGGCCGAGGCGCACATTGTCGTATTTGTCGGTGCCCTTGCCATGCACGCGAAGCGAACGCAGCAGGTCGGCATAACTGTCGTCGTCTGTAAAGATGGCGCCGCCGTCGCCATAGCAGCCCAGCGGCTTGGCGGGGAAGAAGGAGGTGGTGCCGAGGTCGCCGAAGGAGCAGGCACGTCTGCCGCGGATGCTGCCGCCGAAGCCCTGGGCGCCGTCCTCGATGAGGAGAAGATTGCAGGTGCGGCAGACCTCGCGCAGGGCGTCGTAGTCGGCCGGAAGGCCAAAGAGGTCCACGGCAATGACGGCGGCGGGCCGCAGGCTGGTGTTGCACCTCACAGTCTCGTATTCCTCATAGATCAGGCAGGGGTCGATATTGTAGGTCTCCCTGTCCACATCGACAAATATCGGCGTGGCCCCTACCATGGCCACAGCCTCGGCGGTGGCGAAGAAGGTGAAGTCGGGCACAAAGACGGCATCGCCCTGTCCAATGCCCATGGCCATCAGCGAGAGGCGCAGGGCGTCGGTGCCGTTGGCGCAGGAGACGCAGTGCTTCACGCCCACGTAGTCGGCCAGCTGCCGCTCCAGCTCGGCCACCTGGGGCCCCATGATGTAGGCTCCCGAGGCGGCGACGCGGAGCATCGCCTCGTCCATCTCGGCCTTCATGGCCTCGTATTGTCTATGTAAATCGCGGAACTGCATCTTATTCTTCTACTTTACCTATTACTCTTGCCGGCACTCCGGCCACGATGGCATAGTCGGGCACATCCTTGGTCACCACGGCGCCGGCACCCACCAAGGCGTGGCGGCCGATGGTGTGGCCGCAGACGATGGTGGCATTGGCGCCGATGGAGGCACCCTCTTTGACCAGCGTGCGCTCGTAGTGCCCGTTGGCCGGGCGGTCGAGGCGCGGCATCAGCACGTTGGTGAAGACGCAGCTCGGGCCGAGAAAGACGTTGTCCTCGATCTCCACGCCCTCGTAGACCGACACGTTGTTCTGTATGCGGACGCCGTTGCCGATCTTGACATTGGGCCCGATGTTGACGTTCTGCCCCAGCGAGCAGCGCTCGCCCAGCACGGCTCCCGTCTGCACATGGCAGAAGTGCCACACCTTGGTGCCCTTGCCCAGCGTCACGCCGTCGTCGACGTACGAGCTCTCATGTATGAACACGTCGTTTACCATCCGAAGGGGTGTGGGGTTAAGGGATACTTGGCCATCGGGTGGTAGTCGCCCTGCAGGCCGATGGGTTCGGCATGGCGTATGTCGTAGACGGTCTGGATGCACTCCTTGGCCTCGCCGATGCGGAAGCCGCGTCCGGCCAGCACCTCCTCATACGAGCGGGTGTGCAGGTCGGTGAAGCCCTGGCTGAACTCGAACTCCTCGCCATCCATCAGGATGCTGCGGTAGCTGCCGCTGTGCCCTTCGGGCAGGTGGTCGCCGTTGATGCTGAGGAAGTAGCGCACCCGCGCCTGGCGCAGTTCGAGGTAGCCCGCCACACGGTCGTGGCGGCTCACATGCACCACGCTCTTCTGCACCGGGCCGAAGACCCACTGCAGCATGTCGTAGAAATGGACGCCGATGTTGGTGGCCACGCCGCCGCTCTTCTGCACCTGGCCCTTCCACGAGGCGTAGTACCAGTAGCCGCGCGGCGTGATGTAGGTGAGGTCCACGTCGTAGACCTTGTCCTTCGGACCCTCGTCGATCTTCTTCTTCAACGCCACCACCGACGGGTGCAGGCGCAGCTGGAAGATAGTGTAGGCCTTGTGGCCGGTCTCCTGCTCGATGGCCTCCAGAGCGTCGATGTTCCAGGGACTGAGCACCACGGGCTTCTCGCAGATGACGTCGCACCCCAGCCGCAGGCCGTAGCGCGTGTGGGCGTCGTGGAGGTAGTTGGGCGAGCAAACCGACAGGTAGTCCAGCCGGTTGCCCTGCGACTTGAACCAGTTGTTGTGGCGGTCGAAGAGTTCCTGCTCCGTGAAGAACGAAGCGCGGGGGAAGTAGCTGTCCATGATGCCGACCGAGTCGTTCTTGTCGTAGGCGGCGACCAGGTTGTTGCCGGTATCTTTGATGGCGCGGAGGTGACGGGGGGCCACATAGCCACCGACTCCGATGAGTAGAAAATTCTTCATAGCTGTATATTGACGAGGCACCTTGCCAAGGCATCGACCCAGTGGGGCACCTCTTGGTGGAACGTTTGTTTGAATTTGGTCTTGTCGAGCACCGAGTAGGCCGGCCGTTTGACCGGCGAGGGGTACTCGTCGCTGTGGCAGGGGCGTATGCGGCAGGCGGTGTGGCCGCTCTGGCGCGCGATCTCGTGGGCGAAGTCGTACCAGCTGCACACCCCCTCGTTGGCATAGTGGAACACCCCTTCGTGGCGGCGGTAGTCGCCGTTCTCGACCAGCGTGAAGACCGCCCGGGCCAGGTCGCCGGCATAGGTCGGCGTGCCCACCTGGTCGAACACCACCTGCAGCTCCGGCCGCTCGGCGGTCAGCCGCAACATGGTGAGCAGGAAGTTCTTGCCGTACTCCGAGTAGAGCCACGACGTGCGGAAGATCAGATGGTGGCACCCCTCGGCGGCGCGCTCGCCGGCCAGCTTGGTGCGGCCGTAGGCCCCCGTGGGGTTGCCCGGCTCGTCCTCGCGGCAGGGCGTATTGTTGCGGTTGCCTCCGAAGACGTAGTCGGTCGAGAAGTGGATCAGCGTGCCGCCGACGTTCCGCATGGCGGCCGCCAGATAGCCGACGGCGTCGCCGTTGATGCGGAGGGCCGCCGCCTCGTCGCTCTCGGCGCGGTCCACGTTCGTGTAGGCCGCACAGTTGATCACCAGCTCCACGCCCTGGCCCTTCACGTAGGCCTCCACCGCCTCGGCCGAGGTGATATCCAACTCCTCGACATCGGCAAACAGCCAGCTGTGCTCCGACTGCGGAGCCAACCGGCGGAAGTGCCGGCCCAGCTGTCCGTTGGCACCTGTGACAAGTATCTTCATTTGAACGGGGTAATAAAGTCCTTAAACTGTGGATGATGACGATCCTTGTCGGAGAGGATTACCTGGTCGGCCGGCAGGTGCCAGTCGATGGCCAGCGTGGGGTCGTCCCAGGCCAGCGCCCCCTCGGACTCGGGGTGGTAGAGGTTGTCGCACTTGTACTGGAACACCGCTGTCGGGCTCAGCACCGCAAAGCCGTGCGCGAAGCCCTGCGGCATGAAGAACTGGCGGTGGTTTTCGGCCGACAGTTCGACGGCCACATGGCGGCCGTAGGTGGGGCTGCCGGCCCGCAGGTCGACGGCCACGTCGAGCACCGTGCCCTCCACCACGCGCACCAGCTTGGCCTGGGCGTAGGGCGGACGCTGGAAATGCAGGCCCCGCACCACGCCGTAGCACGAGCGCGACTCGTTGTCCTGCACAAACTCCACCTCCGACACCTGCGCGAAGTCGCGTCGGTTGTAACTCTCGAAGAAATAGCCACGTGCATCGCCGAACACCCGTGGTTCGATGATGCAGACACCCTCTATGTCAGTCTTGATGATATTCATTCCGCTTGTTCTGTCAACTTGAGCAGATACTGCCCGTACTGGTTCTTGATCATCGGCTGGGCCACACGGCGCACCTCGTCGGCCGTCAGCCATCCGTTCTCGTAGCCGATGCTCTCGAGGCAGGCCACCTTCAGGCCCTGCCGCTTCTCGATCACCTCGATGAAGGTCGACGCCTCGGCCAGCGAGTCGTGGGTGCCCGTGTCGAGCCACGCGAATCCGCGTCCCATCAGCTGCACATTCAGCGCCCCCTGGCGCAGGTACTCCTGGTTCACCGACGTGATTTCCAGCTCGCCGCGGGCCGAGGGCTTGATGCTCTTGGCCACCTGCACCACACTGTTCGGGTAGAAGTAGAGGCCCACGACGGCATAGTTCGACTTGGGCTCGCGGGGCTTCTCCTCAATCGAGAGCACCTTGCCGCTGGCGTCGAACTCCGCCACACCGTAGCGCTCGGGATCGGCCACCCAGTAGCCGAAGACCGTGGCCTTCTGCAACTCGTCGACGTTGTGTACCGCCTGACGCAGCATCCGGCTCAGCCCGTTGCCGTGGAAGATGTTGTCGCCCAGCACCAGACACACCGAATCGTCGCCGATAAACTCCTCGCCGATGATGAAGGCCTGCGCCAGGCCGTCGGGCGAAGGCTGCTCAGCATAGCTGAAGCGCACCCCGAAGTCGCTCCCGTCGCCCAGCAAACGCCGGAAGGCCGGCAGGTCGAACGGGGTCGAAATGATCAATATGTCGCGGATGCCCGCCAACATCAACACCGAAATGGGGTAGTACACCATCGGCTTGTCATAGATGGGCAGCAACTGCTTGCTGACACCCTTGGTAATCGGGTAAAGCCGTGTGCCGGATCCTCCGGCCAGAACAATTCCTTTCATCGTTTCTCGAGTCTTTATCAGTCGTCGTTGAGTGATTTAACATATATATATACCCTCAGCATCACTGCAAGGATATTGAGCCACAATCTGTTGACGGCATCGAGCCGCAACAAATGACCATGCAAACATACGAAAAAATATCATATCCTGCAAACAACTGTGCAAAAATTCGCCCCTCGCCCCTTTCACCCCACCATGACTATAGGTCAAGTCTACCTTTTCTTCAGTCGTTCTTCAGTCGTTCTTCAGTCGTTCTTCAGTGATCACTGAAGAACGACTGAAGAACGACTGAAGAACGACTGAAGAAAAGGTAGACCTGACAGGGGGCTGAGGGGGAGCAGATATTTATCAAAAAAGAAGAAAATTTGAATTTTTTTCGTATCTTTGCAGTCACAATTATGCCCTTCGTCAACGATATACTACGCCACCGGAGCCTTTCCATTGTGGGACTCGAGAAGAACACCGGCAAGACGGTGTGCTTGAACTATATACTGCATAGAATGAACGAGTTGGGCGTCCATGTGGGGGTCACCTCGATCGGGGTCGACGGCGAACAGGTCGACTCGGTTTTCGCCACCGCCAAACCCGAAATCACCCTCTACGAAGGCACCCATTTCATCACCTCCGAGCAGCACTACCTGCGTCGGCAGCTGCTGTCGAGCCTCGAATCGGTCGACAGCCGTCGCACCGCCTTAGGGCCGCTGGTGACGGCCCGCGTGCTGATGCGGGGCAAGGTGCTCCTGTCCGGTGCCGCCACCACCGGCGTGCTGCGCCAGCAGATCGAACAGCTTGATTCCATGGGCGTAAGGCTCACCATCGTCGACGGGGCCCTCTCGCGGCTGAGCCTCGCCTCGCCCACCGTCACCGATGCCATGATCCTGGCCACCGGCGCCGCCGTGTCGGCCAACCTCAAGCAACTGGTGGCCAAGACCAAATTCCTTTTCGACCTGATCAACATCGACGAGGTGGATCCCGCGCTGCGGGAGCCGCTGAACAACATAGAATCAGGCATCTGGGCCCTCGACGACGAGGGCACGCCCCACGACCTGGGCATCGCCTCGGCCTTCCTCATCGACCAGGCCGAGGGCGACCTGCTCCGCTTCGGCCGCCGCTTCTTCGCCTCGGGGGCCGTCAGCGACCGCCTGCTCCGCACGCTGGCCTCGAAGGGCAATGATATCACACTGATAGCAAGGGACTTCACCAAGCTCTTCATCACCCCTGAAGCCCTGACCGACTTCCGCCGCCAGGGCGGACGCCTGCAGGTGCTGCAGCGCAGCCGCCTGCTGGCCATCACCCTCAACCCCACCTCACCACAAGGCTTCCTGCTCGACTCGCAGCGCGCCTGCGCCACCCTGAGCGAGGCACTGCAGATGCCCGTCTACGACGTGAAAAAGATATGAAGATAAAAGACCTGATAAAACGCGACCCCGGGTTCCAGTACGTCATTGACAACATGGAACTTATGTCGTCGGCCGGACGGCGTTGGATGCTCGACACCGACTATATGGCCGACGCCGCCCCCCTCGAAGCCGAGTGGCAGCGCCTCGACGTGGTCGAGCGCACCGTCCGCGCCAAGGCCTCGTCGCGCCCCTACATCGACTTGCGCCACTGCCTGATGCAACTGCACGACCTGCAGAGCACCCTCGCCTCGCTGAGCGTCCACACCCCGCTGAACGAGGTTGAACTGTTTGAAATCAAGAACCTTGCCTACCTCAACGGCAAGGCCCGCACCGCTTTAGCCGGACTCGCACTCGACCAGGTGCTCCCCCTGCCCGACCTCGACGAGGTGTTCGCCATACTCGACCCGGACAGCACAGGGGTGGTAAACTTCTATATCTATGACTCTTACGACGAACGGTTGGCGCCCCTGCGGCGCGAACTCAAAGCCCTGCAGGAGCACGACGGCGACCCGACCCGCATCAGCGAGCTGCTCGCCCGCCAGAACGACCTCCAGCAGGAGGTGTGCCTGCTGCTGAGCGACATGCTGTCGCGCTACTGCCAACCGCTCACAACAGCCATGGAACAAATGGCTTACATCGATTTCCTGCTGGCCAAAGCCGACCTGGTACACCGATGGCATCTGACCCGTCCGCGACTGGACGACCACGTCTGCTACCGCCAGCTGTTCAACCCGCGTCTGCGCGACCGCAACGAGGAGCTCGGCCTGCGCTACCAGCCGGTCGACATCAGCATCGGCAGCGGGGTGACGCTGGTCACCGGCGCCAACATGGCGGGCAAGACCGTGCTGCTCAAGAGCATAGGTACCGCCCAGCTGATGGTGCAATGCGGCATGTACGCACCGGCCCAGTGGGCCGAGACGATGCTCTTCGACGACGTGGTCGCCTCGATCGGCGACGAGCAGAACGAGATGAACGGCCTCAGCAGCTACGCCTCGGAGATTATCAAAATCAGCAACATACTGCAGCTTAGCCGCCGCAAGATGCTGTTGGTGCTCATCGACGAGCCCGCCCGCACCACCAACCCCGTCGAGGGCAAGGCGCTGGTGCAGGCACTGATCACCCTCATGGAGCAGGAGCCCTCCGTCAGCCTCATCACCACCCACTACGGACAGCTGGGCACCCGCTGCCACCGCCTGCGCGTCAAAGGGTTCGTCGAGGGGATGGCCGACGTGCCACTCACCCCGCAGAATATCAACCGCTTCATCGACTATTCGCTCACCGAGGACCAAAGCGACAACGTGCCCCACGAGGCGCTGCGCATCGCCTCGATCCTCGGATGCGACGAGCAGCTGATCGCCCTGGCAAATGAAAACATAAACCATTAAATAACATTACTATGAGCCAATTGACAATCACCCTTATCGTTGTGGCAGTCGTCGTACTGTTCATCATTTTGGTATCCTACATCAAGGCGCCGCCGTCGGTGGCCTACATCGTCTCCGGACTGAACCGCAAGCCGCGCATCTACATCGGCAAGGGCGGCCTGCGGGTGCCGCTGCTGGAGCGCTTAGACAAGGTGTTCCTGGGCCAGGTGACGGCCGACATCAAGACCAGCCGCACGGTGCCCACCAACGACTTCATCAACGTCAACGTCGACGCCGTGGCCAAAATCCAGGTCATCCCCGACATCGAGGGGGTGCGTCTGGCCGCCAAGAACTTCCTGAATATGAACGGCAACGACATCTCGAAGCAGGTGCAGGACTCGTTGGAGGGCAACATGCGCGAGGTCATCGGCAGCCTGTCGCTGCGCGACATCAACATCAACCGCGACAAGTTCAGCGACGAAATCATGAACAAGGCGCAGAAAGACATGGAGGCCCTGGGACTGCGCATCATCTCGTGCAACATCCAGAACGTCACCGACGAGAAGAACCTCATCGAGGACCTCGGCGCCGACAACACGTGGACCATCCGCAAGCAGGCCAAGATCAACAAGGCCAATGCCGAGCGCGACATCGCCATGGCCGAGGCCCAGGCCCAGAAGGAGGCCAACGACGCCCAGGTGGACAGCCAGACCCAGATCGCCATCCGCCAGAACGAGCTGGCCGTCAAGCGCAGCGAGCTGACCATCATCGAGCAGACCAAGAAGGCCGATGCCGACGCCGCCTACGAGATCCAGCGCCAGGAGCAGCAGAAGACCATCAACACCAAGACCGTCGACGCCCAGATCGAGCAGACCAAGCGCGAGCAGGTGCTCACCGCCGAGCGGGTGAAGATCCGCGAGAACGAGCTGCAGGCCGAGGTGATGAAGCAGTCGGACGCCAACAAGTACCAGATTGAGCTGCAGGCCGCTGCCGACCTGGAGCAGAGCAAACGCGAGGCCGAGGCCCAGGCCTACCGCGCCGAGCAGGAAGCCCGCGCCCAGATAGCCCTGGCCGAAGCCAAGAAGCAGGCCATGGTGCTCGAAGCCGAGGGTATCAAGGCCAACGGCGAGGCCGAGGCCTACAAGATACAGAAGGCCGGCGAGGCCGAGGCTATCGCCATCGAGAAGAAGGGCTTGGCCGAGGCCGAAGCCATGCAGAAGAAGGCCGAAGCCTACGAGCGCTACGGCCAGGCGGCCATCCTCGACATGATGGTGAAGATCATACCCGAGGTGGCACAGCACGTCTCGGAGCCCATCAGCGCCATCAAGAACATGAACGTCTACGGCACCAGCGGTGCCGACGCCGCAGGCATCAGCGGCGCCGTGCCAGCGGTGATCAAGCAGAGCTTCGACGTGATCGAGAGCGCCACGGGCGTCAACATGACCGACATCGTGCGCGCCAACACCATCGACGCCAAGGTCAACCGTAACATCAACCTCGACAGCGACAGCTCGATTGATGTCAAAAAGTAAATACATAATAGGAATAGTGGTGGCCCTCGGGCTGTCGCTCCAGGCGGCAGCCCAGTCATACCACGTGCTGAGCGACGGCTACGACGGGCTGCAGCTGCGCTTCAGCGCCGCCGCGCCACAGGTCGGCGAACATGTTGCCGACGGGCGGACCTACTCCACCCTGACGATGGAGAGCCTCGTCGCCACGGCCCCCGTGGGGGCTCCCGGGCTGCCCACCTTCACAGGGCTGATCGAAGTGCCCTTCTGCGAGGGCTACGAGGTGGAAGTCATCGAGGCCGAGTACGACACCCTGACGCCCCTGCCCCACCCCCTGCTGCCGGCTCAACCGTCGCGCAGCAAGTCCGACAGCCTCCGGCGGCCGCTGACCATCGACGCCAAGAGCTACGCCACGGACGCCTTCACGGGTGGAAGCGTCCGGGTGCGGACGGTCGGCATCGCACGCGACCGCCGGATGGCGCGCCTCGAATACTGCCCTGTGCAGTACAATCCTGTCAGCGGCACGGTGGTCGTCTGCCGCAGCGCCACCCTCAGCATCCGCTACCGCGGGGTCGACAGCACGGCCACGCGGCAGCACTTCGACCGCTACCACACACCGGCATTCTCTATCGGCGCAGCGAGCCTCAACAACCTCTACCCCAAGAGCGTAAGCACCGCAGCACCGGTACGCTACCTCATCGTGGCCCACAGCATGTTCCGCGGACAGCTGGATAGCTTCGTGGAGTGGAAACGGCGCAAGGGGTTCATCGCCGACATCGTCTACACCGACGACCCCGCAGTGGGAAGCGACACCACCTCCATCGCCGCCTACCTGCAGGGCCAGTACACCGATGCCACGGCCTCGTCGCCGGCGCCGACCTACCTGCTGCTGGTGGGCGATGTGGCACAGATACCGCCCTTTGCGGGTCGAACCGACGAAGACCATATCACCGACCTCTACTACACCACGTGGACCGCTGGCGACCACCTGCCCGACTGCTACTGCGGACGCTTCTCGGCACAGAACGTCAGCCAGTTGACGCCCCAGATCGAGAAGACCCTCATGTACGAGCAGTACACCTTTGCCGATCCGTCGTTCCTCGACCGGGCGGTGCTGGTGGCCGGCGTCGACGGAGGGGATACAGGCGACTTTGGCTACACCTATGCCGACCCGGCCATGGACTATGCCATCATCAACTACATCAACGGCGGCCACGGGTTCAGCTCGGTACGCTACTTCAAGAACAACACCGCCATCGTGCCCGCGGGCAGCAATGTCTACGTCGACGGCAACTCGTCGTCCATGTCGGCCACCGTGCGCGGCTACTACAACCAAGGGGCGGGACTGATCAACTACTCGGCCCACGGCAGCTCCACCAGCTGGGGCACGCCCAACTTCACCACCAGCCACGTCGAGGCGATGACCAACAGCCAGAAATATGGCATCATGATCGGCAACTGCTGTCTGACCAACAAGTTCGAGACCCCGGCATGTCTGGGCGAAGCCCTGCTGCGCAAGGGCAACTACTGCGGAGCGGTGGGCTACATCGGAGGCAGCAACAGCACCTACTGGGGCGAAGACTTCTACTGGGCCGTGGGCGTGCGCAGCGGCATCAGCGCCACCATGTCGATGGCCTACAACAGCACCCACCTCGGGATCTACGACCGCCTCTGCCACACCCACAACGAGACCTACCCGCAGTGGGCCACCTCGCAGGGGTCGCTGATGATGTGGGGCAACATGGCCGTCGAGTCGTCGACCTCGTCGCTCAAGCACTACTACTGGGAGATCTACCACCTGATGGGCGACCCCTCGGTGATGCCCTACCTGACGCAGGCTTCACCCATCGACGTGACAGTCTCGTCGCATATCCCCTACGGCACCACGAGCCTGAGTGTCGGGACGGTAGCCCATGCCTATGTGGCCCTGACCGACACGCTGACCCACAGCGTGGTGGCGGCCACCTGGGCCGACGGCAACGGCGACGCCACCCTGAGCCTGCCGGCCACGTTGCAGGCCGGAGGCTACGAACTGGCCCTCTCGGCCCAGCAGCACCGCACCACGTTCTATCCCGTCAGCATCCTGCTGCCCGACGGAGCATTCGTCACGGTGGTCGATGCCGTGCCGCAGATGCCGCTCGACGCCGGCAGCGCACGGCCCCTCGACGTCAGGATTGCCAACGTCGGCGACAGCACGGCCCGCGGCATCACCCTCGGGCTGACCACGTCAGACAGCGCCGCCCTGGCCCTGTCGCCCGGCATAGTGGCCATCGACAGCCTGGCGGCAGGCGACACCCTTGTGGTAGGCACCACCGCAACAGTGGCCCCCCTGGTCGGCGACGGCGACGAGATCCGGCTGACCGCCAGCCCCGGCTGGAGCGGAAGCCCCTACCACCCGACATGCTCGCTGCCGCTCACCCTCAACGCGCCACGGCTCACGGCCCAGCTGGGCCATGTACCCCACAGCCTGCAGGCCGGACAGAGCGTCAGCTTCGCCATCACCATCAGCAACCAAGGGCATCTGACACAGCCCGCCAGCCGTGTCGCCCTCACCTCGCCCACCGCACTGCTCGCCGTCAGCGAACCCTCCATCCCCCTGACGCTGGCCCCGTCGGCCTCGCTCACCCACACCTTCACCGTCAGCGCCGACAGCCTGCTGCCCGACGGGATCCACATCCCCGTGAGCCTCGGCATGGGCGAGCGGCCGATTGCCACCCTGCACTTCTACATCGGAGCGGCGCCCCACGAGACCTTCGAGGGCAACAGCTACCACACCGAGGGGTGGATCCACGGCAGCCATGCCTGGCAGCTGACCGACGCCAAGGCCCGCCAAGGGAGCTACAGCCTGCGGTCGGCCGCCAACCTGGACCACCACCAGACCTCGGATGTCACCCTCCACCTCGACCTGCCGACGGCCGACAGCCTAACGTTCCACTACAGCGTCTCGTCGGAGGCCAACTACGACAAATTCCATCTCTACCTCGACGACGATGCGGTGTTGACCGCCTCGGGCACCGTCGACTGGACCCGCTTTGCCCGCCTGATCCCTGCCGGCAGCCACACCCTGCGCTTCGCCTACAGCAAGGATGTCAGCGTCAGCAACGGCAGCGACTGCGCCTGGATCGACGACGTGCGGCTGCCACGCTACGACAGGGCCTCCGTCAGCTTCCGGCACGACGACCTCTGCGAGGGCGCGACCTACCTGCTCGGCAGCGACACCATCGACACCCGTCACCCCGGCAACGGGAGCCACGTGGTGCAGGGCGACGACAGCATCGCGTTCGTCGACTACACCGTCCACGGCATATCCGACACCGTGGTGAGCGTTGAGGTCTGCGACCGCTACACCTTCCTCGGCAACAGCTATACCGATTCCGACAGCCTCGTCTTCACCCTGGCCGACCGCTACGGTTGCGACAGCAGCGTCACCCTGCTGCTCACGGTTCACCACTCGGTGACCGACACCGTGGAAGTCAGCGCCGAAGGGCCTGCCTACCAATGGAATGGAGCCTCCTATCGCGAGTCGGGGGTCTACATGCAGCAATTCGCCACCGTCGACGGATGCGACTCGACGGTCATCCTGCTGCTCACGCTCACCGAGCCGGCCACGCAAGGCATCGCCGAAGGGGCCGAGATGAGCGTCAGCCTCTACCCCAATCCCACGGCGAGCCAGGTACGGCTGAGCCGTCCGGTGCTGCGGGCCGACCTCTACGACCTGCGCGGACGGCGGGTGCAGACCCACGGAGCCACCGACCGGCTCGACCTCGGCGCCCTGCCGGCCGGCACCTACCTCCTGCGGCTCACCCTGCCCGAGGGCGAGGCCACCTGCCGCATCGTGAGACGATAAACAAAAAGCGAGGCCCTGCCAACAGCAGAGCCTCGCTTCACATTGATTCTGGCGGAAAGGAGGGGATTCGAACCCCTGAAGCGCTGTTAACGCTTACTCGCTTTCCAGGCGGGCCTCTTCAACCACTCGAGCACCTTTCCGTTTGGGTTGAAAGCGGGTGCAAAAGTACTACTTTTTTCCAATATGACAAAAAAAATGTAACTTTGCAAATTCCAACGATTGGATATAAACCACAAAATGTATTAATAATGAAAAAGTTAATGATGTGTGCTATGGCAGCGACAATGCTTATGGCCGTCGGTTGCAAAGACAAAAAAGCAGCCGAACAGAAATCGGAAATTCAACAAAAAGTGGACGAGTATGCCGTCTTTGAACTGAAGTCGGACCTCATCCAGAACCTCTCGGCCAACGAGAAAGAACTGGTCAAGATCTTCATCGAGATCGGCAAAGTGATGGACGACATCTACTGGGACGAGTACTTCGGCTACGCCAACCGCGCCAGCCTCGACACCCTGTCCGACCCCGCCATGCAGGCCTTCGCCCGCATCCAGTACGGTGCTTGGGACCGTCTGGACAGCGAGCGTCCCTTCCTGCCCGGCTACGGCGAGCGCCCCGCGGGCTGCAACTTCTACCCCGCCGACATGACCAAGGAGGAGTTTGACGCCCTCGAAGACCCGCTGAAAGACAGCCAGTACAGCGTCATCCGCCGCAATGCCGAGGGCAAGCTCTACGTACTGCCCTACCACGAGGCCTACAAGGAAGAGCTGGCCAAGGTCGACACCCTGCTGGAGAAAGCCATCGCCCTGGCCGACAACGCCGGGTTGAAGAAATACCTCGAAGCCCGCCGCCAGGCTTTCCGCACCGACGACTACTACGAGAGCGACATGGTGTGGATGGACATGAAAGACAGCAAACTGGACTTCGTCGTGGGCCCCATCGAGAACTACGACGACGGCATCAACGGCCTGAAGTGCTCGCACGAAGCTTTCGTGCTGGTCAAGGACGAGCAGTGGAGCAACGACCTCTCGAAGTTCGCCGCCATGCTGCCCGAGATGCAGAA
>CAMNIH010000008.1 GCA_946540365.1 uncultured Bacteroidales bacterium | reverse complement strand
ATGACACCCGAGCAGCGGCACCGCTGCATGTCGCACATACGCAGCAAGGCCACGAGGCCGGAACTGCTGGTGCGGCGGTGGCTGTGGGGACATGGGTATCGGTATCGGCTGAACGTCAAGAGTGTCCCTGGCAAGCCGGACATCGTGCTGCGGCCCTACCGCACGGCGATTTTCGTCAACGGGTGCTTCTGGCATGGACACGGTGTGCGGCCTCCGGCCGCACAAATTGAAAATTCAAAATTGAAAATTGAAAGCTCCCCCTGCTGCAAGATTCCGCAGTCCAACCGCAGCTTCTGGGTGGAGAAGATACGCCGCAACCAAGAGCGCGACCAGCGCAACTACGCCCTGCTGCAGGACAACGGCTGGCAGGTCATCGTCGTCTGGGAATGCCAACTGAAGCCCGACAAGATAGAACACACCATGCGCGAGGTGGAGCTGATGTTGAATAGCAACCTGCTTTCGATTTACAAGCACCATCCAGTCCCGTACTCCACCGAGGAAGAAATGCCCATGCCGATGGCGGCAGAGAGCTGACGGAGCTTCACTCCAACATGACAATAAATCTTGCAATTATTCTATCGACCACAAGTATTCTTTCAGAGGGACCTTGCCTGATGGGGTGAGGCGGATGCCTTCGGCGGACAAGAGGGAGGCTTGGGCTGGGTAGTGCGGGGCGAGGCGGCCGGAAGTATTGACGACGCGGTGGCAGGGGAGAGTGGCATCGGGAGCCCCACGCATGATGCGGCCCACCAGACGCGCATGATTGGGCCAGCCACACAAGGCGGCGATACGGCCATAGGTGAGCACCCGCCCGCGCGGTATCTGGCGGACGATGTCGTAGACCTCTGCACGAAGGGTCTCTTCTGTGGGTTGCATTCTCATGCCGTCAAGAACGCTATCCACGCCATAATATTGCCACGGCACGTCGGCCGAAAAAAGTTTTTCCTTTCCATATCAAATAAAATGTGTATTTTTGCACTTTAATTTATAGATAGAAAGATGAAAAAAATCTACACCTTTATGATTGCTGCCCTGTGTCTGATGGCCATCGGATGCAAGCAGAAAACGACCGAGAAAACCACCGACATGCAGTATCGTCCGCTGGGTGCCACTGGACTGGAAGTGAGCGAGATCAGCATTGGTTGCGGCGGTTTCGAGAAACTGGACAGCGCCGCCTCGCTGGAGCTGATGACCATGGCGCTGGACAGCGGCATGAACTACATCGACATCTATGACGCCAATCCCAAGACGCGCTCCAATATCGGCTACGCCCTGCAGGGGCGTCGTGACGAGATGATCATCCAGGGCCATATCGGCACCATCTACAAGGACGGTCAGCACACCCGCACGCGCGACCTCGAGGAGGTGAAGGCCGGCTTTGAGGACCTCCTCGACCGTCTGCACACCGACCACATCGAGGTGGGTATGATCCACATCACTGACAGCCACGAGGAGTGGGAGGAGATACAGAACTCGCCCTTCCTCGACTATGTCTTCCAACTGAAGAAAGAGGGCAAGATCAAGCACATCGGCCTCAGCAGCCACAACGCCGAGGTGGCCCTGCGCGCTGCCAAGAGCGGCTGGGTGGAGGTCATCATGTTCTCGCTCAATCCCGCCTTCGACCGCATGCGTGGCGGCACCATCCCGTGGGAGAAGGGCGCCTTCGATAACCTGCAGCAGGGCATCGACCCCGTGCGCGTGGAGTTCTACGACTACTGCGCCACGCACAAGATCGGCGTGACGGTGATGAAGACCTTCGGCGGTGGCGGCAAGCTGCTCGACGAGAAGACCTCTCAGCTCGGTGTGGCCTACACCCCCGAGCAGTGCATCGCCTATTGCCTGGCCAAGCCCTGCATCAGCACCTGCATCCTCGGGGTGGACAACCTCGACGAGCTGAAGCGTGACCTGCGCTGGATGCACGCCACCGAGGCCGAGAAGGATTATACCAATGTCGTCAAGCGCGAACAAGCCAGCATGGGCGGTGAATGCACCTATTGCAACCACTGTTCGCCCTGCACCCAGGGCATCCCCATTGCCCGTGTCAACGAGTTGCTTGACAAGGCCGAGTTGAGCGGCCTGACTGATGACCTGAAAGCACAGTACGACGCCCTGGCAAAGCATGGCGGCGACTGCACCCACTGTGGCGCCTGTCTCAGCCGCTGCCCCTTCAGCGTCGACATACCCGCCTGCATGGACGCCGCCAAGGCGATGTTCGGGAAATGAGCGATTGAGTAGATAAGTAGTCAGTAGTAAAGTAGTTAAGGCAATACCGTTTTATATGAAACGTATTATAATCCTTTTTGCCGCGCTGCTGCCGCTGTTGGCGGGGGCGCAAGTGAACGACCGCGAGAGCTGTACCTCGATTATGGTGGGCAAGCGGGCATCGACCGATGGGAGTGTCATCACGTCGCACACCTGCGATGGCCGCTACCGCACCTGGATGACCATCGAGCCGGGGCAGCCTGCCCAGAAGGGCCGGAAGCATACGGTGCGTAAAGGTACGATGCACACACGCTACAAGGCCGATACCGTCGGTGTGCGCGAAGTGGGCAATATCCCTATGGCAAACGCCACCTATGCCTACCTCAATACCGCATACCCCTGTTTCAACGACCACCAGCTGGCCATCGGCGAGACCACCTTCGGTGGCCCCGACACGTTGCGCAACCCCGCCGGCATGTTCCAGATCGAAGAGTTGCAGCGGGTGGCCCTGATGAGTTGCACCACAGCCCGCGACGCCATACAGCAGATCGGACGCTTGGTGGCCAAGTATGGCTATGGCGACGGGGGCGAGTGCATCACTATCGCCGACCGGCGCGAGGTGTGGCAGATGGAGATTCTGGGCTGCGGCAAAGAGGCCATCGGCGGCATCTGGGCTGCCCAACGCGTGCCCGACGACCATGTGGCCGTCAGCGCCAACATCGCCCGTATCGGCCGCCTGCAGCGCGACAACCCGGAGTACTTCATGTGTTCCGACAACATCGAGGAGGTGGCCCAGCGCCACGGCCTCTGGGACGGCAAGGGCGAATTCCTCTTCTGGCGTGCCTTCAACGACGACTACGCCCAGGGCAAGAACTTCCGTGAGCGCGAGTGGTTTATCCTCAACGCCCTGGCGCCTTCGCAGGGCTTCACGATGGACATGGCTGAGCTGCCCTTCAGCGTCAAGCCCGACTCGCCGGTCGACGTGACTGACGTCATGCGCCTGCTCCGCTCCACCTATGAGGGCACCGACATGGACATGACCAAGAACCTCAAGGTGGTGGTCAACCGCAAGCGCGACGACGGCAGCACCTACAAGGACACCATCACCAGCCCTGTGGCCAACCCCTGGCTGACGGGTACCATGCAGCAGACGCTCAATATGCTGGCTCCCGGCACTATCGATTTCAAGCGTACGGTGAGCGTGGCCTGGTGCAGCTACAGTTTTGTGGCGCAGCTGCGCGACTGGCTGCCCGACGCCGTGGGCGGCGTGTGTTGGATGGCGGTCGACAACCCCGGCCAGTCGCCCCGCGTGCCCATCTTCTGCGGTACCACCGAGCTGCCCGAGGCCTACGCCACCTGCGGCCAGCGCACTTACGACCCCACGGCCGTCCTCTGGCAATACCGCCGCGCCAACAAGCTGGCCACCGTGGCCTGGCAGCGTACCCAGAAACAGCACATGGCCGCCGTGTTGCACCACGAAGGCAAGGCTTTCAGCGGTATGAAACCGCTGGAGGACAATATCATGAAGCTCGATAACGGCAAGAAGGTCACCAAGCTCCTCAACGACTACACCCGTCAGATCTACGACGGCACCGTAGCTGCCTGGAGCGAATTGGAGGCGCAGTACTGGCTGATGTTCGGCATGGGATTCTGATTGGTGATTAGTTGTTAGTGTGTTCATTGGAGAAATCATAGCGCTCTTCGTCGCCGTCTCATGGACGGTGACGGCGCTCTTCGCCGAGGTGGCATCGAAGCGCATGGGCTCGTTGCCGCTCAATGTGGTGCGTATGACCATGTCGCTCACATTGTTGGTGCTCACCCTTTGGCTGACGATGGGCGTGCCGTGGCCGCGCTATGCCGATGGTTCGACGTGGCTGTGGCTGCTAGTGAGCGGCGTGGTGGGCTACGTCATCGGCGACTACTGCCTGATGCAGGGCTACATCTACATCGGCTCGCGCATGGGCCAGCTCTTCATGACCCTCTCGGCCCCGACGGCGGCCCTGACGGGCTTCCTGCTGCTCGGCGAGCAGATGCGTCCCGTAGCCATCGTGGGCATGGTGGTCACCCTCTTGGGCATCGCCATGTCCATCCTTGGAAGTGGAAAGCAGGAAGTGGAAAGCGGAGAACCGCGTCAGCCCGCTTCCCACTTTTCGGGTTCCACTCTCCAGCTGCGACTGCCCCGACGCGGGGTCTTCTATGCTGCCGTGGCCGGAATCTGCCAGGGTTTTGGCTTGGTGCTGAGTAAGATAGGACTACAGCACTACGATGCTGCCTTGACGGCCGCGGGGGTGACCGGTGGCATGGTGCCCGATGGGGCGGTGCTGCCCTTGCCGCTGACGATCAGCGTCCCCTTCGCCGCCACCATGATCCGCGCCACGATGGGCCTCGTGGGCTTTTTCCTGCTGCTGCGGGTATTCCACCGCGACTGGCGCGAGCGGCTGAGCCATGCTGTCCACGACCGCCGCGCCATGTGGTGCGTGCTGGGTGCCACGGTGTTCGGCCCCTTCATCGGCGTCAGCGCCTCGCTGCTGGCCACGCAGTACACCTCGGCCGGTATCGCCCAAACCCTCTTCGCCCTCACGCCGGTGCTCATCATCGCCCCGGCCGCTTGGCTGTTTCACCAGCGTGTCACCCTGCGCGAGGTGATCGGCGCCGTGGTCAGCGTAGCCGGCGTGTGCCTGTTTTTTATCTGATATTGTCATTTTTTTATGGCATATATAAAAAAATGTGTATTTTTGCACTGCCGAAATGCTGTGTGTATCGTTGAGCGAGGGCAGTCAAATTATGAACGTAAATCGAACTGAACAAATGACCGGATACCGTAATCTGACATCCGCCGAAGTGGAGCGGCTGGAACGACAGGGCAACTGGGCCGCCGACTGGTCGGCGGTGCAGGTGGCAGACCCTTTTTGTGTCGAATGTGTGCGTAATAGCGCCTTTGATGGCCCTGTGCGCCTGGGATCCATCGAGCGAAATCGAGTGAACGACGGCGACCTTACTTTGCGCGAAGGCATCTTTGGGTCCACGTTGGCCAACGTCACCGTAGGTGCCCACCCCGCCATCCACAACGTGCGTATGCTGAGCGGCTACACGCTGGGCGACCATGTCGTGCTCTTCAATATCGACGAGATGACCTGCACCGCCGATCCCCACAACGTGGCTTGGATGGAACCGATGAACGAGAACGGCGGGCGCCGTCTGCTGCCTTTCAGCGGCATGACCGTCGGCGATGCCTACCTCTGGGCGCGTTACCGTGGCCACACGAAGCTGATGGAGAGGCTTGAAGCGTTTACCTATGCCAGTCTTGCCACCCCACAATGGGCCTATGGCACCATTGGCGACCACTGTGTTGTCAAAAACACCAAGGCCCTGCGTAACGTCGCCGTCCGTTCGGCAGCGGACGACCCAACCATTGTCGACGGATGCATCCTGCTCAGCGACGGTGTTGTGGGCTATGGCTGCACCCTTGAACACGGTGTGATAGCGGCCCGTTTCCTGCTGGGCGAACATGTACATCTCGAATTCGGCCTGCGGCTGAACGACACCGTGGTGGGCGACAACTCGACCCTGGCGCGGTGCGAGGTGGGCAACAGCATTATCTTTCCCGCCCATGAGCAGCATCATAACAACTCGTTCCTTATCGCCGGCCTTATCATGGGACAGAGCAATATCGCCGCAGGCGGCACCATCGGCAGCAACCACAACAGTCGTACCGCCGACAACGAGCTGGCTGCCGGCCGTGGCTTCTGGCCGGGCCTCTGCTGTTCGTTCAAGCACTCCTCGCGCTTTGCATCCTACTGCCTGCTGGCCAAAGCCGACTACCCCTCCGAACTCGATATCCGGTTGCCCTTCGCCTTGGTAAACAACAACGTGGCCCACGACCGGCTCGAGGTGATGCCCGCCTACTGGTGGATGTACAACATGTACGCCATGGATCGCAACAGCAAGAAGTTTGCCAAGCGCGACAAGCGGGTCTTCAAGGCACAGCATGTCGAGTTCGACAACCTGGCGCCCGACACTGCCGAAGAGATATTCCGTGCGATGGATCTGATGAGGCAGTGGGGAGCTGAAAGCGGAGAATGCCGGGTACCCGCCGGTGTCATGGAGAAGGGCAAGCGGCCGGTGGTGCTGCTGAAAGTCCGCGAGGCGTTGAAAGCCTACGAAGAGATGCTGGTGCATTACGCCATGAAGACCCTTGGCGAACAGTATGGCGACACGCTCCCGCCCACCGCCCTCGGCCGACAGGCCCGTTGCACCGAGTGGGTCAATATAGGAGGACAGCTGGTGACGGGCGACGATATGCGACGTCTCATCGGCGATGTGGAGAGTGGTGCAGTAGACAGCTGGGATGCCCTGCATGCACGTTTCGACGCTCTTTGGAACGACTATCCCGCTCGCAAGGCGGCCCATGCCTACGGTGTGCTGTGCGCCTTGGCCGGAACTGACGAAATCGACGCTGCAACATGGCAACAGTTCCGTCTCCGACACGACGAAATACTGCAGTATATCGAAGACCAGAAAACGATCAGCCGCCATAAGGACGACGTCAATCCGTTCCGTCGCATGACCTATTGGGACGACGCCGAACGTGAAGCGGTTCTCTGATCACTGCCCCTTGTCCGTCTGAGACAGATGTCTTTTGGATGGAAGCGCCTTGACATTTATAAATAGATGTCAAGGCGCTTCCGTCCATTACGATTATTGCCCCATTCAATTGCTCTTGGTCGGCCATAAAAAAACGTAATTATGGCCATCTGGTTTGTTGTTTTCCGATAAATAAAGGCTTAACAAATGTTAAAGTTTCTTGTCTGAAAATGTGTCAAGTAGATGATAATCATGCTGATGGTGTTGTGGGTGGAAGAAAAGGATGAGAATTTTTTTGCTGGTAATAAAAAAAGACGTACTTTTGCATCGAAAAACGATAAACTTAATATGTAAAACAATGAAAAAGTTATTCAAAACAATGATGGTGGCACTGATGGCCACGGCCGCAGTCGGCCTGACGGGCTGCAAGAAAGACAATCCCGAGCCGGAACAGCCGACACCGGGTACGAATCCGACGCAAGAGACGGTGGACCTGACAGGTACAGCATGGGTTGGTATATATAATGATACCTATCAAGGCTATGCGGCAGTGCTGACGTGGAGTCTTGATTTCACGACCTCCACCGAGGGCGAGCTGCTCTTCGAGCTCATGGTGGCGGGCCAGCAGCAGGGCAACTACGATGTGCCCTTCACGTGGACCTTCGACGGTACGCACGGCGTGATGGACGCCGGCCAGATGGGCGCTTCGGAGTTCACCTACAACGCTGAGACCAACACCATCGAGATGCGCATGATGGTGGAAGTGGAAGGCGGTGGCGAGACCTTGGGCGGAGTGACCACCTTCTATCCGCGCGGCTCGCAGCCCGACCCGGGCCAGCCGTCGCAGGGCGACAGCACGAGTGTGCAGCCTGGCGAGGTGACCGACCTCTTCCCGGCCAATACGCGTTGGACGGCCAGCGAGGAGACCATCTACCCGGTGCCGCAGCTGGGCGACCTGCCGATGACGCTCACCTACAACCTCTACTTCAAGAACGACCACACGGGCAACATCACCATCACGGCTACGGTGATGGATCAGCCGTCCGAGCCGCGGACGGTGTGGTACAACTGGGAGTTCGACAACACGACCAACGAGGGCAACTTCGTGGTGCAGGGGGCTCCGCTGCCCTTCACCTACAATCCGGACGACAACACGATCCACAGCAACTTCGCCTTCAACGTGCAGGGCACGGGCCAGCAGGTGGGCGGCGAGCTGACCTTCACGCAGGTGACGGGCAGCAAGTCGGTGAGTGGCATCCGTCTGGTGTTGGATTGATTAGATGTGTGAGTGCCCGCAGCGGCCGTCAGGCCGACTGCGGGCTTTTCATCGACTAACTGCTAAAGTGAACGATATGAAACGACTGATGATCCTTGTGGCCACAATGGCCATGGCGTCAGCCACGACGCTGCAGGCTACGCCGGTCGACAGTGTGCGCGCAGCGCGTGTGGCCCGCGCCTTTTGGGAACATACCCTCGGCGGCCGTCAGGCTGCACTCCTGGCCGACCGCACGGCCGAGTGGCCGTTCGACGGCATCCGCCTCTTTGTGCATCCCGCAGGGGGCTTTGTGATGGTGGCTGCCGACGACGCGGCGCGCCCCATTCTGGGTTATTCGCTCTCCGCACCCCTTGATCCGGAGCGGCTGCCGGTGCCGTTGGCCGAGTGGCTCGAGGGTTACCGGCAACAACTCGATTGGCTGCGCGAACATGGTGGCCAGCCGTCGGCGGCCGACGCCGCGATGTGGCGCTCGCTCGATGCCGGCCTGCCACTCAAGGGCGGCGCGGGTGTCGAACCCCTGCTCACCACCCGCTGGGATCAGCAAGAGCCCTACAACGACCTCTGTCCCGAAGGCACGGTGACCGGCTGCGCCGCTACGGCGCAGACCCAGATGATGAAATACTGGAACCACCCCGCTTTCGGCGTGGGCTCGCACGCCTACACGGCCCCCGACTACGGGGTGCAGAGCGCCGACTTTGCGCATACGCTCTACGACTGGTCCCACATGCCCGACGCCCCCACGGCCCTCTCGGCCCCGCAGGAGCGCGTGGCCGTGGCCACGCTGATGTACCACGTCGGCGTGAGCCTCGACATGGTCTACCGCCAAGCGGGCCAGGGTGGCAGCTCGGCGGCTGGTCTGGCGGGCTATCCGGGCGTGCGCAGTATCGACAACTCGCTGAAGGATCATTTCCGCTACAACCCCTCCATGCGGGTGGTCAATAAAGATCAGGGATACACCGACGCCGCCTGGCGTGCCGCCATCATCGCCGAACTCGACCAGCGGCGGCCGGTGGTCTACGTGGGTGCAGCTCTGGCCGGCGGCCATGGCTTCGTGTGCGACGGCTACGACGGCCGCGAGTACCTGCATTTCAACTTCGGTTGGAGCGGCGTGGGCGACGGCTACTACCCGGTCGATTCCATCAGCCCTGGCATCGGCGGTGTGGGCGGCAACGGAAGCTACACGTTCAATATGTCCAACTCGGCCCTGCTGGAGGCCTATCCCGTGCGCGGGCTCTGTCTGAGCGACACGCTGGCGGCCTTCACCCGCGACGGCGGGATGGACTCGCTCCTTTTCGCAGCCGACGACACCCTGGCCGCGCCGGTCACGGCTACAAGTGACGCCGCCTGGGTCACCCTGCTCGCTCCGCCGCAGGGACAGAGAGGATGGGTGTACCTGCAGGCCGAACCTTTCGACGGCCAGGCCGAGCGGACGGCCACAATCACCTTCCGACAGGGCGACGAGGTGTGCCGCCTGCATGTGGTGCAGCAGCCTTTCTCCGACGAGGACCTCTGCCCGCTGACGGTGGTGATGCGGTCGTCGCAGTATGACGGCTGGCAGAACGACGCCCGGCTCACCCTCGAGTCGGCCGGAGGCTACGTCTTCGGCACGGCCTGTCTGGAGGCCGGCCAGCTCGACTCGGTGGTGATCCGCGTGGCACCCCACGATGTACTCTCCGTGTGGCACCGCGGCGGCGGCACCGATCGCTATATCGACTACTGGGTGAAGAACCAGTATGGCGAAGTGCTGGTCGAGGCTGTCTACGCCTACAGCACCGGTGGCACGCACCGCATAGAGTGGCCCTGCGCCCATGTGGGTGTGGAAGAGTGTCGCAACGCGGGCGACGGGTGGCGGGTGTGGCCCAATCCGGTGGTCGACGAGTTGCATGTCGAAGCCGAGGGACTCCAGCAGGTGGAATTGATGGACGCCGCCGGGCGGACACTGGCTGCGGTATCTGCTGCCGCCGACGGGTGCCGCGTGTCGATGGCAGGGTATCCGGCAGGGGTCTATTTCGTGCGATTGGTCGGCGAGAATGAAGTTTCGGTGCGTCGTGTGGTGAAGCGGTAGATTGTGTGATATTTGGGGTGGGGAGAGAAGAATATGCCGAAGAAATTAAGGCTCCCTCATCCCATATTGAAAAAAGTTCGTATCTTTGCACCGAATTATTAATCCATTAAAACACAAAACAACATGAAAAGGATTCTGACGATTACGATGACATGCCTGATGGTGTGTGTGCTGGCTGCCTGCGGCGGCAAGAACGGCTCGGTGTCCAAGAGCGACACGCCCTCCGACGTGGTGAAGAAGGCGCTGACCTGCGCTGTCAACCAGGACTACAAGGGCATGGTGAAGTTTTTCGACGGCACGGCTGCCGCCACCGACCAAGAGGTGGAAGAGGCCGCTGCGGTGCTGGAACTGCTCTACAGCCTGGCGGGCGGTATCAGCAGTTTTGAAATCCTCGGCGAGGAGATCGACGAGAACGGCAAGGAGGCCGAGGTGAAGGTGAAACTCACCGACAGTAAGGGCGAGAGCCGCACCGACGACGCCGACATGGTGAAGACCGACCAGGGCTGGCGTCTCACGATGGAATAGCGCGCTGCGGCACCAGTCGAAAAAGACGGGGCGGCTTCCGGTTGGGAGCCGCCCCGCTGGTATTAATCATCAATGGGTGGTGCTGAATTTCCTCCGTTGGTGTACGATGCCCGCCGCGGGGCTTCCGTCGGCCGCGGTCATGACTGCCGGCGCTTTCGACGAGGTCTTGGTCATGGTCAGGCTGGTGATGACGGGCCCGGGCCACCAGCCGCGCAGCTCGTCGGTGTCGTAGTAATTTTCTTGGAAACAGTAGCCTTCGGCATAGTGTCCGTCGCTGCTGGGTGTGTTGGACGGGCCATAGACCAGCTTGCCGGCACTGTTGAACTTCAGCGTGGCCTCGCCGTCGTAGAGGTCGCCGTTGGCACTTCTCACTATGCTCCAGCTGCCGTTGCTGTTGCGGTACATCGGATAATAGTAGGCATAGAGCAATGTGTCGGGGGCACTGTTCCAATAGTAGTAATAGTTGCTGTGGTCGTTGAATGCATAGCCACCATACAGGACGATGCACTGCTGAGTGGCATCGTATATTCCGAGCGCGTAGAAGTATGGCCCGGCCTGTCCGCCTTCGGATTGGAAGTACAGCCCCTCCACCAGCACTTCATTGTTGCCGAGCGACGTGATGGTGGTGCCGTACCACGAGTGGCTGTTGTCCTGCCAGTCGGTGGCCTGGCAGGACCAGGTGCCGAGGAAGTCGCTCAGGGTGTGTGTCGTGCCGCCGCTGCGGTCGATGGTGAAGGTGGCCACCGTGGAGCTGTAGGCTGTGCCCTGGCTGTTGGTGGCGAAGGCGCGCACGCGGTAGGTGCCGCTGGCGAGATTCGAGAGTTCGGCCGCAAGGTTGGTCAGGTCGCTGCTGGGAGCTACGGTGTTGCCGGTGGTGGGGGTGGCCGAGGCACTTTTGACGTAGCAGAAGCCCGCGCGGGTCACCGTGGCACCGCCATTGCTGGTCACCGTGCCGTGCAGGGTGGCGGTGCCGGCGGTGGCGTTGTAGGTGCAGTTGCCCAGGGTGACGGTGGGGACGCTGGGGGCGTCGATGGTGAAGGTGACCGTCTGGCTGAAGGCCGTGCCGGCCCGGTTGGTGACGTAGGCCCGCAGGCGGTAGGCGCCGGGGGCGAGGCCGCTGAGCTCGACCCGTATGTCGCGCACCGCGCCGCAGCTGCGCTTGATGTTGTCGAATGTCGGGTCGCCGTAGTTGCTTTGGACGTAGCAGATGCCGGCGTCGGTCAGGTCGCCCCCGTCGTCGGTGACGTGAGCGACGACCAGCGCTGTGCCGTTGTTGGAGCAGTAACTCTGTTCCATGTCCACCTCGACGGTGCCAAGGGTGATCTCCTTGGTGCAGCCCAGCAGCAGCGCCAGGCCGAGAATCAATGGGTATGTCTTTTTCATGATGGCTATATTATTATAATGTTATAGTAGCACCCGGCGTATGGCATCGAAAGTGATGCGGTAGCTGATGGAGAAGTTGAGATCCCAGTTGAGGCCTGTCTTGTAGTGCCCCGACCAGTAGTCGTTGTCCTCGTCGAAGAAGAAGAAAGGCCCGACGCCGATGCTGAACTCGCGCCACATGATGCCCAACTGGAGCGAGGCGTGGGGGTAGCGTTTCCACTTCTCGGCGACGAAGAAAATGTCGTCGTAGTCGCCGCGGATGTCGACGCCGAGTTTGAGGTCGGCGAAGAGGGCAAAGTTGTACTTGGGTGTGCTGACGCGTGCCTCGACGAAGACGGGTGCCACCCAGGAGCCGTGGTCCCAGTCGTTGTCGAGTATGCACCCCATGATGCCGATGCCGCCGCCCACCATGAAGTTGGACGAGAGCTGTGTGCCTACGGCCAGGGCGAAGGGGTTGAGGAGGTCGAGCTGGATGAAGCCGCCGGTGGGGCGGTAGTCGGGCAGCTGTTTCTTGGGCTTGATGAGCGACTCGCGCTGGGTGTTGGCGCCGACGATCTGGGCGCCGGCGGTGCCGATGGCCAGCAGGGCCAGTACGGCAAGGGTCAGGATTCTTTTCATGATGTGTTATAGGTTAAAGTTCATACGCCAGATGTTGAATTCGCCCTTCTCGGTGCCGCGCTGCGAGAGGAAGTAGATGTACTTGCCGTCGGGGCTCCACACGGGCGAGCAGTCGTCGCCCTGGTGGTAGGTGAGCTGGGTGAGCATGGAGCCGTCGGTGCGGACCACGTAGATGTCGAGGTTCTCGCGGCTGTGGGGCTGTCCGTTGGAGGGGGTGTTGCTGACGCAGACGATCCACCGCCCGTCGGGCGAAAGGGAAGCTGAGGAGAAGGAGTGGTTCTCCTGGCTGATGACCAGGCTCTCGCTTCCCTTGACGAAGTTGATGCGCCACACCTCGTAGTTTCGCTCGCTGTTCATGCGGGTGCAGAGGAACTCTTCGGCGTTGATGGGCACGGGGTTGAGGCCGTAGCAGTAGTTTGAGAAGGAACCCGTCTGGAGGTCGTAGCTCCAGATGGAGTAGTTGTCGCCGTCGGCGCGGGCGAAGAAAATCATCTTGCCGTCGATTGAGTAGCGCGGGCCGTAGTCGGAGGCGTTGACGGGCGACACCTGCTGCACCACGGTACCCTGGCGGGCGTCGGTCAGGCAGAGACGGCTGTAGTTGCCGTTGATCTCGCTGAAGCAGATGGTCTTGCCGTCGGGCGAGAAGCAGACGTCGTTGACCCGGGTGCGGAACGTGCGCTGGGTCGAGGCCGCCCGCACGTCGAGTGCGCGGACGAAGATGTTGCGCTTCTCGTTCTTGTAGGTGTTGTAGGCGATGTTGGCGCCGTCGCCGGAGATGGCGAAGGTGGGGTTGCTCCACCAGGTCATGCGGCCCGCCGTGCGGCTGATGCTGGGGTTGGTGAGAGTCTCGCCGCTCTCGTCGGTGACTTTCATGAAGTTGATGCCGCCTTCTTCGGGCACATAGCTCCGCGTGAAGTCGACCTGCGAGGCGCAGCCGGTCAGCAGAAACGCTGCCGTCAGCCAAAGGATGTTAGTTCTTTTTCTCATGATGTGATGTGTTTGGTTGATTGCGGATGGGCATTCCCATGTCAAGTACATCGGAGTAGGTCTTGAAGAAATCCACTTGCAGTGCCTGTGAGATGAGCAGCAGTTGCTGGGTGTCGATGACCGTCTTGCAGAAGATTTTGTTTATTGTCCGTGGGTTGACGCCGATACGTTCGGCCAGCCACCCGTTGGTGTGCTTTTGGCGGTGCAACTCGTCGCGTATCAGTTCTCCGATTTTGATTGTGCTTGGCATGGTTTGGTATTTTTCAAAATGCAAAAATATACAATTAATAGAGAATGAAAAGATTTTCGGGTTGCCCATTTTGGGCAGTATGCCCCAAATGGGCAATGGTGGATAGGTTTTTTTACGGGGGCACAATAAATAATAGACATCGACGTTAAAAGTGGTTAAAATGTCGAACCGCTACGCAGATAGAAGTATCGTGGTGAAGATGATCTTCATCGTGGTGGGGGTGCTCTTTGTGGGGCGCCTGGCGATGCTGCAATTGTTCAGCCCGAAGTACAGGGAGCTGTCGAAGCAGCAGTCGCTCAGGCCGGTCACGCAGTACCCTGCGCGTGGCTTCATCTATGACCGCAACGGCGAGTTGCTGGTACACAACGAGGCGGTGTACGACCTGATGGTGGTGCCGCGGATGGTGCCGAAGGAGATGGATGTGGACTACTTCTGCCGCAGTGTGGGCATCACGCGCGAAGACTACGACGAGCGCATGGGCAAGGCCCGCAAGTACTCGTCCTACGCACCGTCGATTTTCATGAAGCAGATTTCGAAGGAGGAGTATGCGCGGTTCGAGAACAAGATGTTCCGTTTCAAGGGATTCTATATCTCGCAGCGCACCCTGCGCATCTACGACCGTCCGATAGCGGCCCAGGTGCTGGGCTATGTGGGCGAGGTGGACCAGCGCGACCTGGACCGCGACCCATACTACAAGCGAGGCGACTATATCGGCAAGAGCGGCCTCGAGAAGAGTTATGAGGAGGTGCTGCGCGGTGTCAAGGGGAAGAGGATCATGCATGTCGACGTACACAACCGCGAGGTGGGCCCCTACCAGGGGGGCGCCTTCGACACGCTGCCGGTCGAGGGATGCAATCTCTACACCTCGATCGATGCCGACCTGCAGCAGTACGCCGAGGAGCTGATGGCCAACAAGCGTGGATGCGTGGTGGCCCTGGAGCCCTCGACGGGCGAGGTGCTGGCCATGGTCAGTGCCCCGACCTACGACCCCAACCTCCTGGTGGGCCGTGTGCGAGGCGAGAACTACCGCCGGCTCGACAGCAACCTCTCCACGCCGATGCTCAACCGGGCCCTGATGGGACAGTATCCGCCGGGATCGATCTTCAAGGTGGCGCAGGCTGTGACGGCCTTGGACCTGGGGGTGATACAGCCCGGCAGCGGTTTCGTGTGCGACAAGAGTCTCGTCGGTTGCCACAACCACCCCTCGGCCCGCTCGGTGCAGGAGGCTATCAAGATGAGCTGCAACCCCTATTTCTACCAGGTCTACCGCCGTGTGATCCAGCAGGGTAAATACAAAAACATCTACAAGGACTCGCAGTATGGCCTCACGGTATGGCACGACTACATGCTGCGGTTCGGCTTCGGGCAGAAGCTGCCGATCGACCTGCCGCGCAACGGTATGTCGACGGGCAATATCCCCGACACGTCGTTCTACAACCGCTGGTACGGCCGCGAGCGGTGGGCGTTCTCGACGATCTACAGCAATTCGATCGGCCAGGGCGAGGTGACGGTGGTGCCGCTGCAGATGGCCAACCTGGCCGCCATCGTGGCCAACCGCGGCTACTATGTGACGCCCCATGTGGTGCGCTTCTATGGCCCCGACTCGGTGCAGGACGAGGAGTATCGCACGCGCCACGAGACGGGTATCGACCGTAAGTATTTCGACATCGCGGCCCAGGGTATGTACGACGTCGTCCATGTGGCCGGTGGCACCGGCCGGCGTGCCCGCGTCGACGGACTCGACGTGTGCGGCAAGACCGGCACCGCCCAGAACAGCCGCGACGACCATTCGGTGTTCATCGCCTTCGCGCCGAAGGACAACCCCCGCATCGCCATGGCGGTCTACGTGGAGAATGCCCGTGGCGGCGGCGGCTCGTGGGCGGCCCCCATCGCGGGTCTGCTCATCGAACGCTACCTCACCGGCGAAGTGAAGCGCAAGGATGTGGAGAAAATGTACAAGGAAATCAACCCCTGCCAGCCTCCGCTGCCGCGCAAGAAAAAGAAATAAGCAACTATGTACCAAGAAAGACTGAAGATAGATTGGTGGATGGTGGCCCTGTGGGCGGTGCTGGTGGTGTTCGGCGTCGTCAACATCTATTCGGCCACCTACAGCGGCGACGTGCAGTCGATTTTCGCTTTCAGCACCTTCAGCGGGAAGCAGCTGCTGTGGGTCGGAGCCGCAGCGCTGGTCGCCGCCGTCATTCTCCTCACCGAACCCCGATTCTTCTCCAACGGCGCCTATCCCATCTATGGGGTCGTCATGCTGCTGCTGGTGGCCACGCTCTTCCTTGCGGTGACGGTCAACGGCGGCAAGTCGTGGATCGAGATCGGCGGCTTCCGCTTCCAACCCACCGAGTTCGCCAAGTTCGCCACCGCCCTGGCGCTGGCCAAGTTCATGTCGGGTATCGACGTGGAATGGAGCCAGACGCGCACCAAGCTGGGCGCCCTGCTGCTGATCGGCCTGCCGGCGGCACTGGTGTTCCTGCAGCACGACACCGGGTCGGCGCTGGTCTTTGTGGCCTTCGTGCTGCCCCTCTTCCGCGAGGGCCTCTCCGGAGGCATTCTGCTCGTCGGGGTGGCCGCTGTCGCGCTGTTTGTCCTGGCGCTGCTGGTCAACAAGTACATCCTGCTGGCTGTGCTGGTGGTCATCGCGGTGCTCTACCTTTTCGTGTGGCTCAACAAGCGCACCGCGCGCGACTGGTGGCGCACCATCGGGGTGCTGCTGCTCTGCGTGGCCTTCATCTTCTCGGTCGATTTCCTGTTCAACCACGTCCTCGAGGCGCACCAGCGCGAGCGCATCGAGGTGCTTCTGGGCAAGACCGAAGACCTCCAGGGGTCGGGCTACAACGTCAACCAGTCCAAGATCGCCATCGGCAGCGGCGGCTTCATGGGCAAGGGCTATCTGGCAGGCACGCTGACCAAGGCCAACTTTGTGCCCGAGCAGCAGACCGACTTCATCTTCTGCACCGTCGGCGAGGAGTGGGGCTGGGTGGGCTCATCGCTGCTGGTGGCTCTCTATGTGGTGCTTCTGGTCCGGCTGATCAATATGGCCGAACGGCAGCGAAGCACCTTCTCGCGGTTCTACGGCTACTCTGTGGCCAGCATCCTTTTCGTCCACCTGTTCATCAATGTGGGCATGGTGCTCGGCTTGCTGCCGGTCATCGGCATCCCGCTGCCGTTCTTCAGCTACGGCGGGTCGTCGCTCATTTCGTTTACCATACTTCTCTTTATATTCATCAGGCTCGACGCCACTAAAAACCAGTTATATTAGAACATGTCCAACAAAACAAAACAACCCGAGGAGCATTGCTCGTTCTGTGGGCGTCCGGCATCGCAGACCGGCATGCTGCTCAGTGGGCTGAATGGCTATATCTGTGCCGATTGCTCGCGCCAGGCCGAACTCATCTTCAAGGAACAGGGCCAGCGGCAGGAGCAGCAGTTCACCATCCAGCAGTCCGATATTCCCACCCCGCAGGAAATCAAACAGTTCCTCGATCTTTACGTCATCGGTCAGGACGATGCCAAGAAGGTGCTCTCGGTCGCGGTGTACAATCACTACAAGCGCCTGAAATACAATAGCGAACACGGCGACAAGAACGAGGTGGAGATCGAGAAGTCGAACATCGTCATGGTGGGCGAGACCGGCACCGGCAAGACCCTCCTGGCCCGCACCATCGCCCGCCTGCTGAAGGTGCCCTTCTGCATCGCCGACGCCACCACCCTGACCGAAGCCGGCTACGTGGGCGACGATGTGGAGAATGTCCTGGTGCGGCTGCTGCAGGCCGCCAACTACGATGTGGCTGCCTGCCAGCGCGGCATCGTCTTCATCGACGAGATCGACAAGATCGCCCGCAAGAGCGAGAATACCAGCATCACGCGCGACGTCAGCGGCGAGGGCGTGCAGCAGGCGCTGCTCAAGCTGCTTGAGGGGGCCGAAGTCAATGTGCCGCCCGAGGGGGGCCGCAAGCACCCCGAGCAGAAGCTCATCAAGATCGACACGCGCAATATCCTCTTTATCTGCGGTGGCGCCTTCGACGGCATCGAACGGGCCATCGGTGCCCGTCTCAACTCGAATATCATCGGTTTCAAGGGCGACGAAACACGCCAGACCCTCGACCGCGACAACATGCTCCAGTACGTCCAGCCGATGGATCTCAAGAAGTTCGGCCTCATCCCCGAACTCGTGGGCCGCTTCCCGGTGCTGACCTACCTCGAACCCCTCGACCGCGATGCCCTGCGCCGCATCCTGACCGAGCCCAAGAACGCCCTCACCAAGCAGTACGTGGAACTGTTCCGCATGGACGGCGTGCAGCTCGTCTTCGACCCGGCGATGCTCGACCTGGTGGTCGACCGTGCGGTCGAGTACCACCTCGGCGCCCGCGGCCTGCGCTCCATCATGGAGGGCATCATGACCGACCTGATGTTCGACCTGCCCACGCTCAAGAAGGGCAGCACCTTCACCCTCACGCGCGAACTGGCCGAGCAGAAGATACGGCTCTGATCCCCAGCCGCCTGCGATGCAGGCACCAACCCGATGCCCCGGATGCGGCCCTGTCGCGTTCGGGGCATCGGTGTTTCATCTGCAGCAGGCAGATACTTCCCCTGCCCGACGGGCAGAAAAATATGCAATTTTTTTTCACTTCGACATACTAAAAAAATAAAAAAATCGTAGTTTGCTGCTTCATATTAAAAAAAAGTTGTATTTTTGCAGCCGAATTGATGTAGAACAAAAACGGATTTTATCGAGCCAAAAGTATCAGTTTAACCCCTTAAAAAGTAGAGGAATATGACGAATGTGAAAGACAGACAACTGACTGACAACGAGCTTATCACCCGTTATCGCGAAGGCGATGCCTCTTGTTTCGAGGTGCTGCTCGAGCGCTACCAGTCGAAGGTGTACGGCTACATCTTTTCCGTGGTGAAAGACAAGGAAACGGCTGACGATATCTTCCAGGATACGTTCTACAAGGTCATCGTCACCATCAATTCCGACCAGTATAAAGACGAGAACAAGTTTGTCCATTGGGTGATGCGCATCGCGCACAATCTCATTGTGGATCATTTCCGCCGCAACAGCAAGATGCCCTTGGTCCCCAACCGTCCGGAGAGCGACGTGCTGGACAACATCAAGTTCCCCGACGATAACGCCGAGCATGTGATGATGAAGAAGCAGACCAGCCAGAACATCCGCCGCCTGGTCAAGATGCTGCCCCCCGAACAGCGCCGCGTGGTCATCCTGCGCCACTACGGCCACTGCGACTTCAAGGACATCGCCGCCCGCACCGGTGTCAGCATCAACACCGCCCTGGGACGCATGCGCTACGCCATCATCAACCTGCGCCGTCTGGCCAAGGAACACAACATGTATATCGAGCTTTGATTTCGAAGAATAAGTTAAAGGAACTGACCGCCTACCGCCAGCAGAAGTGCTGCGACGAGGAGGCGGTCTTTGTCGTCGAGGGCCCCAAGATGTGCGCCGAGGCGTTGGCGTCGGGCTTCGTCGTGCGCACGGTGTGCGCCACGGCCGACTGGCTGTCGGCCCATGCCGACGGCATCGGGACGGCAGAGGTGTTCGAAGTCGGCCCGGCCGAGCTGGAACGCCTCTCCAACTTCAAGAGTCCCAACCAGGTGTGGATGCTTGTCGAGCGCCATTCCACCCTCCACCTTCACAATTCACGATTGACCCTGGCCCTCGACCACCTGCAGGATCCCGGCAACATGGGCACCATCATGCGGACGGCCGACTGGTACGGCGTGCGCCGCATCGTCTGCTCGCCCGACACCGTCTCCTGCTTCAACCCCAAGGTGGTGCAGGCTTCGATGGGGGCGGTGTTCCGCACGCAGGTCGATTACGTCGACCTGCCGCAGTGGCTGGCCGGCTGCGGGATGCCGGTCTACGGCGCCTCGCTGCAGGGGCGTCCGCTCGGCACGGTGCCGCTGCCACAGGCGGATGCCGTACTCCTCATCGGCAACGAGAGCCGCGGCATCAGCCCCGCGGCCATGGCCCGTGTCACCCATCCCGTCCTCATCCCCAACCGCGGCGGCACGGCCGAGAGCCTCAACGCCAGTGTGGCTGCGGGCATTTTGATTAACTCACTCATACAATAAGACAATATGGAACAACTGCAATACCAAGAGGGTCGCACCGAGATCAGCCAGCTGGGCAAGGTGGCCCTCATCGACCGGCTGACCGCCGGAACCGACTGCGCGGGCGACGACTGCGCCGTGCTGGGACGCATGCTGATCACCACCCAGACGATGGTCGAGGGGGTGGACTTCGATATGATGTACACTCCGCTGAAACACCTGGGCTACAAGGCGATGTCCATCGCCATCAGCAACATCGCCGCCATGAACGGCACCCCGCGCCAGGCGCTGGTTTCCATCGCCGTCAGCAACCGCTACTCGGTCGAGGCCCTGGACGAGCTCTATGCCGGCATCCACCTCTGCTGCGACCGCTACGACGTGCAGCTGGTGGGCGGTGAGACGGCCACCTCGCGTGCCGGGATGGTGCTGACGGTCACGGCAGTGGGCGAGGTCGACGAGGATAAAGTCACCTACCGCCACGGGGCTTCGCACAACGACCTCATCTGTTGCAGCGGCGACCTCGGCAGCGCCTATGCCGGCCTGCTGGTCCTGGAACGCGAGAAGGTGACCTACCAAGCCGACCCCAACTTCCAGCCCGACCTGGACGGCTACGACTATGTCCTCGAGCGCTTCCTCAAGCCCGAACCCCGCATGGATGTCGTCAAGCAGCTGCGCGAGGCCGGCGTGGTGCCCACCTCGATGATCGACGTCAGCCGCGGTCTGGCCGACGCCCTGCTGCATCTGACGCGCGCCTCGAAGTGCGGCTGCGAGGTCTACGAGGAGCGTCTGCCCATCGACTATCAGGTGACGCGCGTCTGCTCGGAGATGAGCAAGAACATGCTGCCCGTCAGCTGTGCCCTCAACGGCGGCGAGGACTACGAGCTCCTCTTCACCGTCAGCCAGAAGGACTACGAGAAGATCAAGTCCATGGAGGGCATCCATATCATCGGCTATGTCACCGAAGAGGGCATGCCGCCCGTCATGGTGACGCCGCAGAACACCACCATCACCCTGCGTGCCCAGGGCTTCCAAGGGGTCGAGGAATGAGACAGGATACATTCAAACACAAGGGCTTGCGGCGCCAGATGGTCGAGGCGCTGCGCCACAAGGGCATCACCGACGAGGCGGTGCTGAAGGCCATGGACGAGGTGCCGCGCCATTGGTTCCTCGACAGCGCCCTCGATGCCCTGGCCTACGAGGACCGGGCGCTCAAGATCGGCTGCGACCAGACCATCTCGCACCCCTCCACCGTGGCCATGCAGAGCCAGCTGCTCGATCTCAGGAGCGGCATGAAGGTGCTGGAGATAGGCACCGGCAGCGGCTACCAGACCGCCGTTCTCTGCCGCATGGGGGCCAAGGTGTTCACCATCGAGCGCCAGAAAGGCCTCTACGAGCAGACCCGACGGCTGCTGGCCGACGCCGGTTTCCGGGCCCAGTGCTTCCTCGGCGACGGCTACCAGGGCCTCAACGGATCCTACGACCGCATCATCGTCACCTGTGGCGCCCCCGAGATCCCGGCAGCCCTCATGGCCCAGCTCAAGGTGGGCGGCATCATGGTCATCCCCCTCGGCGAGGAGGAGCAGGAGATGCTCCGCATCACCAAGGAGGGCGACGCCAGCGGCGAATGGCGGGTGGAGAAATTCGGCACCTACAGCTTCGTACCCATGTTGAACGGAAAGGCAATGAAATGAAACGATTGCTTATCATTATCGCAGCGGCCGGCTGTCTGCTGGCTGCCTGCCACAACGACTACACCCCCAAGCCGCAGGCCTATCTGCGCATCGACATGCCGGAACACGCTTACTGGCTCGTTGACACGCTGCCGACGAGTATCAACGGACAGACCCTGCCGAGCATCGTGCTCCCGTTCCGCTTCGAGGCCAACGACAGTGCCCAGCTGACGCTCAAGAAACCGCGCCAGGTGGCCACCTTCATGGCCGACGGAAGCATCAAGCCCGACCGCGTCAAATACGACGAGGTGTGGCTCGACATCAACTATCCGCAGTGGAACAGCGTGATTTACTTGACCTACAAGACGTTGAACGGCCCCGAAGACCTGCGCGGGCAGATCGACACCTCGTCGCGCATGCTGGAAAAACACTACACCTTCACCTCGGGGGTGGAGGAACAGGGCTACGAAGATGCTGAGAACAAGGTGTATGGCACGGTCTATTACCTGAAGGGGAGCCGGGTGGCCTCCACCTGCCAGTTCTGGCTGACCGACAGCACGCGCCACTTCCTGCGGGGTGCCCTCTTCCTCAACGTCACCCCCAACAACGACTCGCTGGCGCCCGTCATCGACTACATACAGGCCGACGTCGAGCACCTGGTCGAGACGCTCCGCTGGCGTTAATCCTCTGTATGTTTTCTTGAGCCGTCGATGGCCTCGCTGACGTTGATGACGTAGTCGCCCAGCTTCTCGTAGAGGGCGTAGAGGCTCGAGTAGGCGTTGCCGATGGCGTAGTCGTAGACACCCAGCTTCAGGGCGTCGAGGTGTTGCGTCCGCAGGCGGTCGCGGTATGCGTTGATCTCGTGCTCGGCGGCGTAGGCGGCGTCCAGGTCCACGTGGTCATAGTCGTGCAGGTTGGCATCCATCACGTCGAGGGCTTTCTGCACCAAGTCGCTCATGTGCGAGAGGTTGGCGTTCAGGCCCGCGTCGAAGTGGACGGCGTCCTCGCGTTTGTTCTTGCGCGTCATGGCAATCTGATAGATCGAGTCGCCGATCGACTCGAGGTTGTCGATGATGCGGAGCATCGAGCTGATGCGTTCCGAGGCGTGTACCGACACGTCGCCTGAACCGACGCGGGTGAGGAACTTGCTGATCTCCATCTCCATGCGGTCGGTGATGCCCTCATACTTGGCCACGCGGTCCATGATGCCGTCGAACTCCTCGTCGTTCTTGGCCGTGCGCAGCCCCGGCAGGAAGGTATACATGCGAAGCACCCGCTTCGAGAACTCCTCGATCTCGCTCTTGGCGCTCTGCAGGTTGAGCTCGGCGGTGGAGAGCAGGTTGGGCTCGAGGTAGGTGAGGCGGAATTCCTCCTCGCCCTCCTCGCCCTTCTTGTCGGGCACCATCCAGGTCACTATCTTCTCAATCTGCGGTATGAAGAAGGCCAGGATGATAGTGGTGACCACGTTGAAGAGCGTGTGGAACACCGTGATGGCCAGCGGAATGAGCGGTATGTTGGGCAGCAGCGAGTCGAGCCGTTCGCTGACGGCCATGACCGCGTTGCAGATGGGGTAGAAGGGGATGAGGAAAATGATGGCGCCGGCCACGTTGAACACCAGGTGTGCGCGGGCGGTGCGCTTGCCGGTGGTGCCTGTGGTCATGGCCACCACCTGGGCAGTCAGCGTGGTGCCCAGGTTCTGGCCTATGACCAGGGCCATCGACGTCGGAAAGTCGATCCACCCCTGGCTGGCCATCAGCAGGATGACGGCCGTCATGGCCGACGAGGTCTGCAGGATGATGCACAGCACGGCCCCCACCACGATGAACAGCAGCACCGACCAGTAGCCCCACTGCCCGAGCGAGGCGATCGAGTGCGCCACGTTCTCGTCGAGCGGCGGCACCGAGTCGCCCATCAGGCCCAGGCCCAGGATCAGCAGCGCCAGGCCGATGATCGTCTGGCCGAGGTACTGCATCTTGTCTTTCTTGCTGAAAATGAAGAAAAGACTGATGGCCGCGATGATCATCGGCATCAGGGGCACCTTCTCCTCGCCGCCGCCGCCACCCAGGCCGAAGATGGTGATGATCCAGGCGGTCACCGTGGTGCCGATGTTGGCACCCATCACCACGGCGATGGCACCGGCCAGCGTCAGCAGGCCCGCCCCGGCAAAGCCCACCGTCATCACCGTGGTCGCCGTCGAACTCTGTATGATGGCCGTCACGCCCGTGCCGGCCAGGATGCCGCTCAGGGGCTTGCCCGTGACCTTGGTGAGGATATGGCGCAATTTGGAGCCTGCATACTTCTGCAGGCCCTCGCTCATCAGTTTCATGGCGAACAGGAAGATGGCCAAGGCTCCAGCCAACTTCAAGATTACCAGTAGTATAATTTGTATGTCCATAGCGGTTTTGTTGTTCGTTTAAATTTGCAAAAGTACAAATAATCCGACGATAAAATTGTTACGTTTTTGTTAATTTTTTGCAATCATGCCCCTCCCCAGCCCTGTCATGACGAGGGGATGACTCTACCTTTTCTTCAGTCGTTCTTCAGTCGTTCTTCAGTCGTTCTTCAGTGATCACTGAAGAACGACTGAAGAACGACTGAAGAACGACTGAAGAAAAGGTAGACTTGATATTTATTTTTGGAGGCGCACAACAAAATGCGGTTTGTGCCGTTATTGAATGTTGGAATGAAGCAATATCTTGATCTCCTGCAATATGTGCTGGATCACGGCACGGAGCGCCTGGACCGTACGGGTACGGGCACTGTCGGCGTGTTCGGCTATCAGATGCGCTTTCCGCTCGGCGAGGGTTTCCCTCTGCTGACTACCAAGAAGTTGCATCTGCGTTCGATTATATATGAGCTGCTGTGGTTTCTCCGCGGCGAGACGAATATCGGTTACCTGAAGGAGCACGGCGTCTCGATCTGGGACGAGTGGGCCGACGCCAACGGCGACCTGGGGCCTGTCTACGGCTCGCAGTGGCGCTCGTGGCCCGACGGCCATGGCGGCGCGATCGACCAGATCGCCAATGTCGTCAACGACATCAAGACCAACCCCTACAGCCGCCGCCTGCTGGTGACGGCCTGGAATCCTGCCGAGATCCAGGACATGGCGCTGCCGCCCTGCCACTGCCTGTTCCAGTTCTATGTGGAGCCTGCGGCTCCGCAAGTGGGTAGTGGACAGTGTGTAGTGGATAGCAATCGGGACCAGGTGCTACCCACTACCCACTCATCACTACCCACTCATCCTGCCAAAGGCAGGCTTTCCTGCCAGCTCTACCAGCGGAGCGCCGACATCTTCCTCGGCGTGCCGTTCAACATCGCCAGCTACGCGCTGCTGACGATGATGGTGGCGCAGGTGTGCGGCCTGGAGCCGGGCGAGTTTGTACACACCTTCGGCGACGCCCACATCTACCGCAACCACCTGGACCAGGTGCGCCTGCAGCTCTCGCGCGAGCCGCGTCCGCTGCCCACTATGCGCATCAACCCCGAGGTGAAGGATATCTTCTCGTTCCAGTACGAGGACTTCAAGCTGGAGGACTACAATCCGTGGCCGCATATCAAAGGGGAGGTGAGCGTATGATGGACAGCGCGCATCTCTGGGTGATCATCATGGCCGGCGGCCTGGGCAGCCGCTTCTGGCCGGTGAGCAGCACGGACAGCCCCAAGCAGTTCATCGACGTCATGGGGGCCGGCCGCTCGATGTTGCAGCTCACCTTTGCCCGCTTCGAGCAGGTGTGTGCGCGCAACCACATCGTCGTTGTCACCGGCGAGGCCTACGAGGCGCAGGTGCGCGAGCAGATCGAGGGGCTGGAGACGTGGCAGGTGCTGAGCGAGCCCCTGCGCCGCAACACGGCTCCCTGTGTGGCCTACGCCGCCGCCGTCATCCGCGAGCAGGACCCCGAGGCGACGCTGGTGGTCACGCCGTCGGACCACGCCATCTTCCACGAGGAGCGCTTCATGGCCGACCTGCAGCAGGCCGTCGCCACCGCGCAGCGGCACGACTGGATCATCACCGTCGGCGCCCAACCCACGCGGCCCGACACGAGCTACGGCTACATCCAGTTCCGCGACCAGGCCTCGCTGCCCGAGGCGCACAACCTGCACCCGGTGGTCACCTTCACCGAGAAGCCGCCGGTCGACATGGCGCGCCAGATGATCGCCAGCGGCGAGTTCTTCTGGAACACGGGCCTGCTGGTGTGGCGCCTGCCGGTGCTGCTCGACGCCTACCGCCGTTACCTGCCCGAGGTGGCGGACGTCTTCTTCCGCCTGGGCCTCAACACGGCACCCGACGACCTCGAGTACGTCTACTCGCAGTGCGAATCGGTGTCGATCGACAACGGCATCATGGAGCATGCCGACAACGTGCATGTGCTGGCGGCCTCGTTCGGATGGAGCGATGTGGAGACGTGGGAGAGCCTCTACGAGGTCACACCCCACCAGCCGGGCGACAACGCTGTCGTGAGCGGCAACGTCTTCACCTACGACAGCCGCAACTGCCTGGTGGTCATGCCCGACGACCCGACGAAGTCCATCATCCTCGAGGGGCTGGACGGCTACATCGTGGCCGCCAGCGAGGACACCCTCATGATCTGCCGCCGCAAGAACGAGGAGCGGGTCTTCAAGTTCGCCAGCGACGTGGAACTGAAGAAACTGATTGACAATAAAAGATAGAAAAAACAAGATATGAAACGTTACGAGATTAAATACCTGTTGAAAGAGGATGTCAGCGCCCTCATCGGCACCGACATCTGCGTGAAAGGATGGGTGCGCACCAAGCGTGGCAACAAGAACGTCGCCTTCCTGGCGGTCAACGACGGCTCGATCATCCACAATATCCAGGTGGTGGCCGACCCGCAGAAATTCGAAGAGGAGCTGAAGCGCATCAGCACCGGCGCCTGCATCGGCGTGGAGGGCAAGCTGGTGGAGAGCCAGGGAAGCGGCCAGGCCGTCGAGGTGCAGGCCGGGCGCATCGTCGTCTACGGCGAGGCCGACCCCAACACCTACCCCCTTCAAAAGAAAGGACATTCCATGGAGTTCCTCCGTGAGATCGGACATCTGCGCCTGCGCACCAACACCTTCGGCGCCGTCATGCGCCTGCGCCACCACATGGCCATGGCCATCCACACCTTCTTCCACGAGCGCGGCTTCTTCTACTTCCA
>CAMNIH010000007.1 GCA_946540365.1 uncultured Bacteroidales bacterium | reverse complement strand
GCAGCGGGCGCTACAGTACATCGGCGACTCGCTGCCCGAATACGTCGACGGTCAGATGCGCGCACTGAACAACATGGCCTTCGCCTACTACCAGAAAAGCGACCGCACCAATGCCAACGCGGCGCTGGACCGCGTGGACAAGACCATCCGTCTGCGGCAGGAGGGGATGCGCAACGGCGACATCGAGGGGGTGATCCACAACCTGCTGCGGGCCCGTCTGCTGCAGCGCGACTGCCGGCTGGCCGACTGCTACCGGCTGCTCTACGACATCGACCGCAGCGGCATCCTCGACCGCAACCGGGGCCACCTGCTCTACAACTACGCACAGAGCGAATACTACATCACCTCGCTGGTGCTCAACTTCCACTACCGCGACGGCAAGGAGGCCGACGTGCGCACCCTGCTCCAGGAGGTGGAGGCCCGGCGGGCCAACCTGCGGGTGGACTACGCCCAGGACATGGCCCTCAACTACGCCCTGGCCTACGGCTGGCAGAGCGCCGGCGAGAGCGTGACGGCGCTCGACTACTGCGAACACAACTACGACATCCTCGACCGCGGGCCGCAGGTGTTCTGCCTCTTCCACTACGCCAACACCCTGCAGATGACAGCCTTAGCGCTGCGCAGCCAACCCGGCACCGCCACGCCCGACAGCGTCCTGGCACTCTACGACCATGCGCGACGGCTCTTCTACGACTACGGCGACCCCTACCAGATGCTCGGCGGCACCACCTCGACGGCACGCTTCGCCCTGCTCATCGGCGACACCGCCTTCGCCCACGAGGTGCTCGGCGAGTGGCGCTCGCTGCGCGGCACCTGGCAACCCTTCTCGGCCCCCAAGATGGAACTCGGCTACTTCGACGTGCTGCTCCGCAGCCGCATGGCCACCAGCCCCGACCAGGCCCGCAGCTGGTACGAGCACCACGCCGAGTTGCAGGATTATATCAAGCAAAGCGAACAGGAGGACTTCGCCCTGCAGCAAACCCTTGCCGACGCCACCCGCCGCAGCCGCTGGATGAGCCGCACGGCGATGGGCTTCGGCCTGCTCGCCCTCCTGCTCCTGCTGCTCACCATCCTGCTGTGGCGCAACGCCCTGCGGCTGCGGCGCGAAAAACGCCAGCTTGAGGAGGCCAAGCGGCGCGACGTGGAGCGCATCGCCAATGTGGAGACCTGCCTCAGCGTGATGCGGCACGACATATCGCCCTTCATCGGCTACCTGCGCAACCCCAACCTCACGCCCGAGGTGCGCTCCGAGGTGCTGGAACAGCTGCTGCGCACCTTCGACAACATCAAGAACTGGACCCACCTGTCCATTCCCAGCGGACTGGTCTTCAACGCCTCGCGCTTCCCGTTGCAGGAGGTGTTCGACCAGGTGCGCACCCAGGTCGTACGTCCGCATGCCGGCGTCGAACTCGGCTTCGTACCCAGCCCGCTCACCCTCTGGGCCGACCAGCTGCTCACCGTCATCCTGCTGCGCAACCTCGTCAACAACGCCCTGCAGCACACCGCCGCCGGCACCGTCACGGTATCGGCCGAGGCATCGCAGACCGACGACGGCAAACGATTTGTCGACATAGCCGTCGCCGACACCGGCAGCGGCATGTCGGCCCAACAGCAGGAGAGCCTCTTCCGCGCCGACCGCACCATCGAGGGCGACCACGGCTTCGGCCTCATCCTCTGCCGCTACATCATCAAGAAGCACGACGACCTCACCCACCGCGGCTGCAAGCTGTGGGTCGAAAGCACCGAGGGCCACGGCACCGTCATGCACGTCCGCTTGGCGGAGGGGTGACGGGTGATAGGTTATGGGTGATGGGTTATAGGTTATAGAGAATTGTCATAGCAAACAGAAACAACACATACCACGATGAACAACATACGAGTGATGATGGTCGACGACGAGCCCCTCATCCGCAAGATCGTCAAGATGGAAATGAACAGCCGCGACGTCAGCGTCGAAAGCGGCGACGTGGACGGGAGCATCCTGCGCCACGTCGAGATGGTGGACACCTTTGCCGACGGCCCCTCGCTGCTGGCAGCCCTCGAAAGCGCCGAACCGCCTGACTACCTGCTGGTCGACATGGAATTCCAGGGCGAGCCCACGGGCGGCCTCATGATCACCCAGCGCGTACATCAGCGCTTCCCCTCGGTGCGCATCATCATCTTCTCCGGCCGCTTCGACAATCCCACCGCCGCCGACGACGAACGCCTCCAGCGCCTGCACGACATCGGACGCGTGGTCATGGAGGCCCTCAACCGAGGCGCCAGCGCCTTCGTCAGCAAGAACGCCGCCGGCGGCTTCTCGGTGGAGAACATCCTGCGCGCCATCGCCTGCCTCGAACGCGGCGAGCAATGCTACTTCAACTATCCCGTCATGCTGACCCTCAAGGAGGCCGCCGAGCGCTACTTCCGCCTCGTGGCGGCCCACGACCCCTCGTTCGAGCTGAGCGCCACCGAGCGGCAGCTGCTGCTGCTCGAGGCCGCCGGTTGCACCGCCGCCGAGATCTCCAACCGTCTCGACGAGAGCGACAAGAACATCCAGGAGCGGCAGAAAGACCTCTCGCGGCGCCTGGGCATCGTCAACAAGAGCGCCGCGCGCGTGGCCAAGGCCATGTCGCTGGGCCTCGTCGAGCCCTCCGAGGTGCAGTTCCTGCCCCGGCAGTAGGAAACCCACCATGGGTGAAATTTAACACAATTTAACACCCATAAGCCCTAAAAGCCCCTATTGAGGATACCCTGACTCTACCTTTTCTTCAGTCGTTCTTCAGTCGTTCTTCAGTCGTTCTTCAGTGATCACTGAAGAACGACTGAAGAACGACTGAAGAACGACTGAAGAAAAGGTAGAGTCATCCCCTTGCTGATGGTGCCAAGAGCACGTCTTGATTTATGCATTTTAGGATATATTGACTATTAATGCATCTATGATTCGAGATTTTTTTGTATTTTTGTGTCCGCTTAGTTATGAAGGTCATACGCACCATACTACTCATCCTCAATGTGATACTCATATTGGGTCTTCTGCTGACGACGGTGGCGGGCAGCGTGGCGCCGTCGCAGATGCTGCTGCCGAGCGTGCTGGCCTACGGCTACCTGCCGCTGCTGGCGGCCAACGGACTGATGATCGTGGTGTGGCTGCTGATGAAGCGGTGGACATGGCTGCTGAGCGCCGCCGCCATCGCACTGCGGTGGGGCACGCTGGCGATGTTTGTGCAGCTGCTGGGCAGCAGCCGCGCTCCCGAGGCCGAGGAGCACCCGTCGATGGTGAGCCTGATGACCTACAACGTACACCAGTTCCAGGGGCGCGCCAACAACCCGCAGCAGTCGGACAGCAACGCGTGTGAGTTCCTTTCCCTGGTGCGGCGCCACAACCCCGACGTGCTCTGCCTGCAGGAGTATGCCGCGCCCAAGACGGTGGCCGTGACCGACAGCCTGATGCTGCTGGGCTACAACCACTACTACGGCGCCCACACGTCGGCCCGCGGGCTGCCCTACGGCACGGTGGTCTTCAGCCGCCTGCCGATCACCTACGTCAACCGGCTCGACAGCGAGAAGCTGCTGGTCGAGATGCACCGCGACGGACAGCGCCTGCGGGTGTGCAACGTCCACATGGACAGCTACCGCTTCGACGCCGAGGACCGCGAGGAGATCGAGCGCATGCGGCGCGGCGCGGTGCAGCCTTCGAGCCGCCGCACGCTGGAGAAGGTGAAGGAGACCATTCTCAGCCATGAGAAGGAGTGGGTGGACCACGTCAAGCCGGTGGTCACCGCCAGCACAGTGCCGCTGGTGCTGGCCGGCGACCTGAACGATATACCGGGATCGTGGCTCTACCGCCAGATAACGAGCGAGATGCGCGACACCTACTGCGAGCAGGGGCGCGGCCTGGGCATCACCTACAACGGGGGCGAGAAGCGACTGCTGCCGACGAGGCAAGACATACCGCGCTTCCGCATCGACATGGTGTTCCACGGCGAAGGGCTGCAGACCCTCGCCTACCGCCGCCTGCGCAACGACATGTCCGACCACTACCCTGTGTTGACCTACCTGGAACTGACGCCATGAGAAAGAAAGAACTGTATCAACAGACGCTCGACTACTTCGGGCGCACGATGCCCGACGCGGCCACCGAACTGCACTACGGATCGCCGTTCCAACTGCTGGTGGCGGTGGTGCTGTCGGCCCAATGCACCGACCGTCGCGTCAACCAAGTCACCCCTGCCCTCTTCGCCGCCTACCCCACAGCCGAGGCCATGGCCCAGGCCAGCGCGGAGGAGATCCTGCACTACATCAGCTCGGTGTCGTATCCCAACAGCAAGAGCCAACACCTGGCCGGCCTGGCCCGGATGCTGGTTAGCGACTACGGCGGCCGGGTGCCCGACGACATGGAGGCGCTGCAACGCCTGCCGGGCGTGGGGCGCAAGACGGCCAACGTGATGGAGGCCGTCTACTTCGACCGGCCCGCCATGCCGGTGGACACCCACGTCTTCCGCGTGGCCAACCGCATCGGCCTCACCGTCGACAGCAAGAATCCGCTGCAGACCGAGCGCGAGCTGGTGCGCCACATCCCGTCCGCCTTGCTCTCCAAGGCCCACCACTGGCTCATCCTCCACGGCCGCTACGTTTGCACCGCCCGCGCGCCCCACTGCGACCGATGCGGTCTGACCGACATCTGCCGCCACCATGCCCTCGAAGCCAAGGCGCACAAGAAAGGGGGTGAAGGATGATCTTCACGCAGCCTGCCTTCCTCTGGGGACTGCTGGCCATCGCCCTGCCGGTCATCATCCACCTGTTCAACTTCCGCCGCTACCGCAAGGTGTACTTCAGCAATGTGGAGCACCTGAGCGAGTTGCTGACCGAACAACGACGCCGGAGCAACGTGCGTCAATGGCTGGTGCTGGCAGCCCGCGTGCTGGCCATCGCGATGATCGTCATGGCCTTCGCCCAGCCGGTCATTCCATCGCCCGAGGCCACGGTGCGCACCGGATCGACGGCGGTCAGTATATATGTGGACAATTCGTTCAGCATGGACAACGCCACGGCCGAAGGGAGCCTGCTCGACGAGGCACGGCGGCGCGTACGCGAGATTGCCGAGGCCTATGCCCCGGGCGACCGCTTCCAGCTGGTCACCAACGACCTGCGCGGCAGCGAGATGCGGTGGCTCAGCCGCGAGGAACTGCTGACGGCCCTCGACGAGGTGGCCCTCTCGGCCGCCGCCCCCCTGATGAGCACCGTCGCCACACGGCAGCAGGCCTTCCTGCATCAGAGCGGCACACAAAACCAGCACCTTTACCTGGTGGGCGACTTCCAGCAGTCGACAGCCGACCTCGAGGCACTGCCAGCCGACAGCAGCGTACTCACCACCCTGGTGCCGCTCAGCGCTGTCGAGGCCGACAACCTGTATATCGACACCGTGGTGCCCGACGCACCGGCCTACTTCGCCGGAGGGAGCGTCAATCTGGAGGTCACGCTGCGCAACAGCGGCTCGCGCGATGCCGAGCAAGTGCCCGTCCGCCTATTCATCGACGGCCACGAACGGGCGCTGACCACCGTCGACGTGGCTGCCGACGGCACAGCGAAAGCCCTGCTGCGCTTCAGCATCGACCACGGCGGCTGGATCGACGGCTGCGTGACGATAGAGGACTACCCCGTGGTTTTCGACGACCGCTACCACTTCACCTTCCATGTGGGCGACCGCCTGCGGATGCTCGAGATCGACGGCCGGGAGCCCAACGAATGCTTAGAACGTCTTTTCGCCCACGACTCGACCATCAGCTACCAGCAGGCACGGCAGCTGCAGCACGAACTGACGGACTACGACATAGTGATCCTCAACGAGCCCAAGACCCTCGCCAGCGGCGAGGTGCAGCAACTGGCACAGTGGGTCGACGAAGGAGGCAGCCTGCTCGTGATTCCTGCGGAGCAGGCAGCCCCCGGCCTCAACGAACTGCTGGCCAGCCTGCAGGCGCCCCGCCTGGAGCGTTGGGTGAGCCGCACCGTCAAGGCCAACAGCATCGACTACGCCAACAAACTCTTCAGCGGAGTCTTCAACGGACACAGCGACGAGATGGAGATGCCGTCGGTGCAGGGACACCACACGCTGTCCAGCGGGCCCGCCATCAAGCAGGCGGTGCTGACGCTGGCCGACGGAGGCGACCTGCTGACGGTGACGCCGGCCGGCCGCGGCCGCCTCTACCTCTTCACCACCCCGCTCGACGCCGCCCACACCGACCTCGTCGGCCAGGCACTCGTGGTGCCGACGCTCTACAACATGTCCCTCTACAGCCGTCCGCTGCCACCAGCAAGCCATACCTTGGGCACCACCGGCCCCATCGCCCTGCAAGGGCGCTACGACGCCACCGACCGGCCGCCCGAACTGAGCAACGGCGAGACCACCCTGCTGCCCGACCTGCGGCGACAGGGACAGCGGTGGCAGTTGCTGCTGCACGGCGAACTGGCCGACGACGGCATCTACACGCTGGCCGACGAGCACCTGGCTTTCAACTACCCGCGCCGCGAGTCGCAGATGACGTTCCTCGGCCGCAGCGAGATCGAGCGCGCCATCAGCGGACGCGAGGACGTCAGCCTGGTGGCCGGCAGCGCCAAGCCGCTGACCGACGTGCTGAAGGCCCGCGACGGAGGGCGACGCCTCTGGCGGCTCTGCCTCGTACTGGCACTGCTGGCCTTGGCGGCCGAAACCATTCTGCTCAAAACCAAACCATAATGCTACAGGTTGACCATATTCACAAAGCCTTCGACGGGCATCAGGTGCTGCGCGACGTGAGCTTCGGCATAGTGCGTGGCGAGGCGGTGGCCCTGCTGGGGGCCAACGGCGCCGGCAAGACGACCCTGCTGCGCATCATCACCGGACTGCTCGAACCCGACAGCGGACGCGTGCTGTTCGACGGGCACCCCCTGTCGACGGCAGACCTGACCCGTTTGGGCTACCTGCCCGAGGAGCGCGGCCTCTACCGCCACATGAAGGCCGGCGAGCAGGCGCTCTATTTTGCGCGGCTGAAAGGGATGTCGCGCCAGGATGCCGAACGCGAGCTGCACGGATGGTTCGAGAGGTTGGGCATGGACGACTGGTGGGACAAGCCTGCCGGACGCCTGAGCAAGGGGATGCAGCAGCGGCTGCAGTTTGTGGTCACGGTGGCCCACCGGCCCGACCTGGTCATCCTCGACGAGCCCTTCTCGGGCTTCGACGAGGCCAACAGCGCCATGCTGCGCCGCGAAATCGGCGCCCTGCGCGACCGCGGCGCCGCCCTGCTCCTCTCGACCCACAACCAGCAGGCCGCCCACGACCTGTGTACCAAAACGATACAGCTATGAACAACCTGCTGCTTATCCTCGGACGCGAATACCGCATGCGGCTTCGCAAACCCTCCTTCTGGGTGCTCACGGTGCTGGTGCCGGTGGTGCTGGCGGTGCTCTATGCCCTGCCGGTGGCGGCGGCCCATCGCAGCGCCGAGCGCACCACCGTGCTGGTGGTGGACCAGACGGGGCTCTTCGCCGACGGCCTGCAGTCGACCCTCGAGGTGGGCTTCAAGGCTATGCCCAGCCTCGACTACGCCCGACAGCAAGCCGGGAAGCACGACCTGGTGCTGTTCATTCCCATGCGCGAAACCACCATCCCGCGCGACGCCTTCCTCTACTACCGCAGCGACAGCCCGTCGGTACAGCTGCAGAGCTTCGTCGACGGCCAGTTGCAGACGCTGCTGCGCAACGCCATACTGGAGGATGTCTATCAGCTGGAACCCTCGGTCTACCACTCGGTGGAGTCCACCAATATAAAACTGCACACGCAGGATGCGGCCACCGGACACGAGAGTTTCGCCCACGTGAAGAACATCGTGGCGCTGGTGCTGGCGGTGCTGATGACGCTGGCGCTGATTGTCTTCGGCAGCGAGGTGATGCGGAGCGTGCAAGAAGAGCGACAGAACCGCGTGGCCGAGGTGCTGGTCACCGCCACGCGCCCCACGAGCCTGCTGGTGGGCAAGGTGGCGGGAGTGGCCTTAGCGGCCACCACCCAGCTGGTGCTGTGGATCGCACTGACGGCGCTGTGCATCAAAGGGGTCGAAGCCTCGGCCCCTCAGCTGTTCGCCGAGGCCCGCACCCAGCAGGCCCACCGCAGCCTGGCCACCAAAGGCGAGGAGGCCACCGTGCAGTACAACACCACGGTGCAGCTGGTCGACGAGACGGTGCAAGGCCTGACGGCCATCCGGCTGCCGCTGGTGGCGGCGATGTTCCTCGGATGCTTCTTGTTGGGATACCTGCTCTACGGGGCCTGTCTGGCCGCACTGGCCGCGCGGTTAGAGAGCGACGCCGACGCCCTGCAATGGACATTGCTGGTCAGTGCGCCGCTACTGATCACACTGATCCTCAGCGCATTCATCCTGCGGTCGCCCTCGTCGGGGCTGGCGGTGGGGCTCACCCTGGTGCCCTTCACGGCACCGGTGGCCACCCTGCTGCGGCTGCCGTTCGGACTGCCGATGTGGCAGGTGGGCGTGGGGGCGGCGCTGACCATCCTCTGTGTGGCGCTGGCGGCGCTGCTGGCCGCTCGCACCTACCGTCGGCATCTGCTACGCTAAGGCAGCCTGGATGCTCATCTCATAGAGCTCGGCCGGGGTGATGCCCATGGCACGGGCCTGCTTGGGGACGATGCTTTCGGCACTCTGGCCGGGGATGGTGTTCACCTCGAGGAAGTAGAGTTCCTGTTCGTCGGTGTTGTAGATATAGTCGAAGCGCACGATGCCGCGACAGCCGAGCAGGTCGTACATGCGATACGACACCTCCTGGATATGCTTGGCGATGCTGTCGTCGACCTGGGCGGGGCACACCTCGTCGCTGAAGCCGTCGTACTTGGCCTCGTAGTCGAAGAATTCATGGCCGCCCTTGGGGATGATCTCGGTGACGGGGAAGACGAGTTTATGCTTGAAGTCGGGGTTCCATCCCTCATATTTCGACCCCTGGGGGAACTGCATGACGCCGCAGTCGAACTCGCGCCCGGGGATGAACTGCTCGACGAGCACCTGGCGGTCCTCGGTGAAGGCCTCACGGATGGCGGGCAGGAGCTGGTCGGGGCCTTTCACCTTGGTGGTGGCCACACTGCTGCCGCCTGCGGCGGGTTTGACAAAGACGGGATAGTGCATGCCCTCCATGAGTTCGTCGAGCTTGGCCTGGGTGGGAGGCTCTTTGTAGAGGAGGACGGACTTGGCCACCTTGACCAGTCCGAAGCTTTTCACCACCGGGTTGCAGTAGCCCTTGTGGAACGTCAGCGACGAGGTGTAGAATCCGCTGGTGGTGTAGGGGATGCCGAGCATGTCGAAGTAGCCTTGCAGCACGCCGTTCTCGCCGGGGTTGCCGTGGACGATGATGAAGGCGAGGTCGAAATGGATCTTCTTTCCATCGCTGGACACGGAGAAATCACCCATGTCCACCGGGCATTTCACCCCTTCGTTGTCCCAATACCACCCTCCGCGTTCGACCACAATCTTATAGACACAATACTTGGTATGGTCCAACTGACCATACACCTGGTTGCCGCTGGCGATCGAGATGTCGTGCTCGCCGCTGTAACCACCCATGACCAAAGCAATATTCTTTTTCATAATGCGATCTGTTTGACTAACGTAGGGGTAACGACGCGGGCAGATCTTTATTGCCTGCGGAATTGATTTTAGGAGGCATTTTCGAGACATCTATGCAGAGATGATGCAGAGGGAATGCAGAGGGGATGCTTGGTTGATGCCTTGTCAGTGGAGGGGGATGTGCTGTTCGCGGAGGTGCTGTTTGGCGTTGAAATGGGCCTGCTGCTGGATGGCGGGAGCCATGGAGGCGCGCTGGAAGCGTTCCCAGACGATGTCGATGGCGAGGTCGGTGGGGTGGGACATTTTTTGGTCGAAGAAGCGGTAGTCGCGCAGTTCGTCGAGGACGATTTCGTAGGCGGGGAAGTAGCTGAGGGTGTTGAGTTTAGTGTTTTGTGAGATGAGTTGGTCGACGGCGAGGAGGAGGGTGCTTTTGCTGAGCTGGTTGTCGTGGGCGCCGTCGGCGAGGTGGCGGATGGGGCTGACGGAGAAGAGGATGTGGAGATGTGGGAGGAGAGCGTGGAGGTTGAGGAGGAGGGGTTGCCAGAGTGCGACGATTTCGTCGACGGACATGCGTCGACGGGAGAAGGTGGCGGGCGGCAGTTTGTGGCAGTTGGCGACGACGGCCTTCGACTCGAGGTGCTCGAACACCCAGGCGGTGCCGAAGGTGAGGATGAGGAGGTCGGCCTGACGGAGAGCGAGGTGTGCCTGGTGGAGGCTGGAGTTGCAGGCGAGGAGGGTTTCGTCGGGTGTGGGGCGGGAGAAGCTGCCGTGGTGGTGCCAGGAGTGGAAGAGGCCGTCGTGGAGGACGAGGTCGTCGGGGCCGATGGGGCGGTCGTCGACGAGGCGCTGGAGGGCAGCGGCGATGGAGGCGGGGTTGTAGAGGGTGCCGAAGGGGTTGGCGAGGATGTGGAAGTCGCTCATCTGGAGTCGGCGGGCGATTTCGTCGGCGAAGCAGGAGCCGATGGAGATGATGCCGGTGGCGAAGTCGATCTGGAGTGGCAGGCGGGGTGCGAGGACGGGTGTGGTGAGGGCTGGCATCATGGGAGGCGGGAGTTTTGAGTTTTAAGTTTTAAGTTTTAAGTTATGAGTCAAGACTTTACTTGGGGGTGGATTTCGATGATGCCGCGGAGGGCTTCGAGGTCGGGGATGATGTCGCGCGGGGAGATGCGGAGGTTTTCGCCGCCGAGTGTGAGTGCGCGGTTGTGGACGGGGTCGACGACGACGGCCTGGAGAGGCACTTTGCCTTTATGTTTTTTGGCGATTTTCTCGAGCGAACGGCAGAATTCGGCGTCGACATCGGAGAGGTTGACTTTGAAGGTGAGCTTGGAGGTGTAGCGTTCCATGACGCTGGAGAGGTTCATCATGGCGCCGATGCGGATGCGGGAGAAGGTTTTGTTGATGCCGCTTTTGTCGGTGTAGGGACGGACGACGACGTTGCCTTTGATGTAGACGAAGGTGTCGTTTTCGAAGAAGCCACGGAAGTCGCTGAATTCGTCGCCGCGGAGACGGAGTTCGAAGCTGCCGGAGTAGTCGTTGATGACCATGCTGCCGTAGGGTTCGCCCTGGCGGTTGGTGCCGGTGCGGACGTCGGAGACGAGGCCTGCGAAGCGGACTTCGCGGCCTGCGAGTTGTTCGATGGCGGCGAGGTCGGCGGCGCGGGTGGAGGTGAAGAAGCGCATTTCGTAGCGGTAGTCGTCGAGGGGGTGGCCGGAGAGGTAGGTGCTGACGACTTCTTTTTCGTATTTGCACTGTTCGATGCTGTTCCAGGGTTCGGCGTTGGGGATGGGGGGATGCTCTTCTTCGGAGAGTTCGCTGCTCATGTCGAAGATACTCATCTGGGCGGTGTTGGCGTTGTCCTGACGGCGGATGGCCCAGCGGACGAGGAGGTCGAGGTAGGTGGGTGTGGTGTCGAGGGCGTTTTCTTTGTGGAAGTACTGTGCGCGGTGCATGGTGCCGACGCCGTCGAAGGCGCCGGCCTTGACGAGGACTTCCATGTTTTTTTTGTTGACGGAGTGCATGTCGACGCGCTTGAGGAAGTCGAAGATGTCGGCGTAGGGGCCGTTGGCTTCGCGTTCGGCGATGATGACGGAGCTGGCGGCCTCGCCCATGCCGCTGATGGCCTGGAGGCCGAAGCGGATGCGGCCCTGTGGGTCGACGCTGAAGTCCATGTCGGAGTGGTTGACGTTGGGGGCGGCGACTTCGACGCCCTGCTTGCGGCAGTCGTCCATGAGTTCCTTGACGCGAGCGATGTCGGCCTGGGCGGAGGTCATGACGGCGGCCATGTACTCGGCGGGGTAGTGGGCTTTGAGGTAGGCTGTCTGGTAGGCCACCCAGGAGTAGCAGGCGGCGTGGGACTTGTTGAAGGCATAGGAGGCGAATTTCTTCCATTCTTCCCAGATTTTGGAGAGGATCTCGCGGGGGTGGCCGTTTTTCTCGCCGCCTTCGTAGAAAAGCACTTCGAGTTCGTTCATTTTCTCGATCTGCTTTTTGCCCATGGCCTTGCGGAGGGTGTCGCTCTGGCCGCGTGTGAATCCGGCGAGGAGGCGGCTGAGGAGCATGACCTGCTCCTGGTAGACGGTGATGCCGTAGGTGTCCTTGAGATACTTCTCCATGACGGGGAGGTCGTAGACGATGGGCTTGCGGCCCTGCTTGCGGTCGATGAATTCGGGGATATTGTCCATGGGGCCCGGGCGGTAGAGGGCGTTCATGGCGATGAGGTCGTCGATGACGTGGGGCTGGAGCTCGCGGAGGTATTTCTGCATGCCGGCGCTTTCGAACTGGAAGACGCCGACGGTGTTGCCTTCACAGAAGAGCTTGTAGGTGAGTTCGTCGTCGAGGGGGAGGTGGTCGATGTCGACGTCGATGCCGCGCACTTTTTTGACCATGCGGATGCAGTTCTTGATGATGGTGAGGTTCTTGAGGCCGAGGAAGTCCATTTTGATGAGGCCGACGTTTTCGACGACGTGGCCGTCGTACTGGGTGACGAGGACGTCCTGGCCGCTTTCCTTGTCGTTGATGACGCAGACGGGGGCGACGTTGGTGATGTCCTGGGAGCCGATGATGACGCCGCAGGCGTGGATGCCGATCTGGCGGTTGGTGTCCTCGAGTTCTTCGGCGTAGGTGAGCATCTGCTTGAGTTTGAGGTCGTCGCCCTCCATGATGCGCTTGAGCTCGGGGATGTATTTGTAGCAGTTTTTGAGGTTCACCTTGGGGCTCTTGCCCTTCTCGTCCTTGATGTTGTCGGGGAAGCCGCGGTCGGGGATGAGCTTTTTGAGGGCGTTGACGGTGTCGAGGGGTATCTTTTCGACGCGGCCGACGTCGGAGATGGAGCTCTTGGTGGCCATGGTGCCGTAGGTGATAATGTGGGCGACGCGCTCTTTGCCGTATTTGTGGGTGACCCAGTCGAGGACTTTGCCGCGGCCGGCGTCGTCGAAGTCGACGTCGATATCGGGGAGCGAGATGCGGTCGGGGTTGAGGAAGCGCTCGAACAGGAGGTCGTAGCGCAGGGGGTCGAGGTCGGTGATCCAGAGGCAGTAGGCGACGACGGAGCCGGCGGCGGAACCACGGCCGGGGCCGACGCTGACACCGAGCTCTTCGCGCGCGGCGCGGATATAGTCGCTGACGATGAGGAAGTAGCCCGGGAAACCCATGGTCTTGATGGTGTGCAGCTCGAAGACGATGCGTTCGCGCACCTCCTCGGAGCAGGCGGCCTTTATGTCGGACAGGTCAGACTGGTCAGACAGGCCAGGCACGTCGGCCAAATAGCGCTTGCGGGCGCCATGCCAGACGAGGTGTTCGAGGTAGTCGGCCTCGAATTTGATGCGGCGGAGGCGCTCGTAGCCGCCCAGGCGCTTCACCTTCTTCTCGGCGGCCTCCTGGCTGAGGACGACTTCGCCGCGCTCGTTGCGGGTGAATTCGTCGAAGAGCTGCTGGTCGGTGAAGCGGGTGGCCCACTGCTGCTCGGTGCCGAAGCTTTCGGGGATGGGGAAGACGGGCATGAGGGGGTCGGAGTCGATGCTGTAGGTCTCGACTTTGGCGGCCACCTCCATGGTGTTCTCCAGCGCCTCGGGGAGGTCGGCAAAGACGGCCGCCATCTCGTCGGGGCTTTTGAGCCACTCCTGCTTGGTGTAGTGCATGCGGTTGGGGTCGTCGTAGTCCTTCTGTGTGGCGAGGCAGATGAGGTGGTCGTGGGCCTCGCCGTGTTCCTCCTCGACGAAGTGGGCGTCGTTGGTGGCCACGATCTTGATTCCATGCTTGCGGGCGAGGCCGATGAGCACGGGGTTGATCTTCTGCTGCAGCTCGTAGGTGTGGTAGTTGGCGTTGGGCTTGTCGGTCTGATGACGCATGAGCTCGATGTAGTAGTCATCGCCGAAGAGTTCCTTGAACCAGAGCACGGCGCGCTCGGCCCCCTCGAGGTCGCCTTTGAGGATAAGCTGCGGCACCTCGCCGCCGATGCAGGCGGAGCAGCAGATGAGGCCGTCATGGTACTGCTTGAGCACGTCGTGGTCGATGCGGGGACGGTTGTAGAAACCGTCGGTGTAGGCGATCGACGCCAGTTTGCAGAGCGAGTGGTAGCCCTGGAGGTTCTTGGCCAGCAAGATGAGGTGGTAGCCGCTGCTGTCGACAATACGCTCGCGACCCGTCTCGGGGTTGATCTCCTTCAGGTTCTTGTCCTTGTCGTAGAGCGAACGGTGGGCACAGTAGGCCTCGGTGCCTACGATAGGCTTGAAAAACTGTCCGCGCAGGCGCTCCAGCTCCTCCTGCAGGTCGCTGAGTTTGGGCGTCCCTTCGGGCACCTCGGTCAGTGTGTACAGTTCCTCGACCTCCTTGATCTGGGATTCGAGGGCCTTGATCTTGTCCTTCAGCTTGCCGTTTTCCTTGGCGACAGTGTCGAGGAAGTCCTTAATGCCGAACATGTTGCCATGATCGGTCAGGGCCATGGCGTACATACCGTCGCGTTTGGCCTTGGCCACGAGGTCGGGAATCTTCGACATGCCGTCGAGCATCGAATAGTGCGAATGCACATGCAGGTGAGTGAATTGAGCCATACCGTAAGCGTTCTTTTACCGCTGCAAAGATACACACATTTTCCGACATACAGGCCATTGTTGATAACTATTCCCCCCGACGGGGCGGCACAAAAAAGGTCCGACACCGTACGGGCGTGCGGTGTCGGACTGAGCGAGGCGATGCCTCGTGCGGTTTGGGGCCTTACTTGCCGGGGTAGCTGGCGGTCTGCCAGGCGCCGTCCATCGTGGCGCTGTAGGGCACGAGGGTCGGGGTGGCAGCGGTCTCGATGGTGGTCATGTCGACGAACATACCGCTGATGGTGGCGGTGATGGTCTGGGCGGTGAGGTCGATGGCAGTGACGTTGACGTTCATCGAACCACCGGCAGCGTCGATGGAGATGTAGTGAGGCACCTGGCCCTGGCTGGTGGTAGCCACGTCATCCTGGGTAAGGAAGAAGTTGCACTGGCCGCCGTCGGCACCGGTCTGGGTGCCCACCCGGGGCAGGATGTTGGCGTTGAAGTAGGGGCCGTTCTCGCCGGCGAGGATGGTGAGGCCGAGGATGCCCTGGGCGTTGTCGGCATAGCCCATGCTGATGAGGGCGATACCGGTGTAAGTGGTGCCGTCAACGGTGAAGCTGGCAGTGAAGTCGCCGGGCGTGGGATACTCGCCACCGCCACCGCCGGGGTTGTCACCACCGCCCTGGCCGCCGCCGGGCTGGGTGTTGGAGAAGGTGGCCGTGTAGACGGCGTCGCCCTCGACGGTGATGGTACGCGGATTCTGCGTGTTGCCATCGTTCCACTGGATGAAGTAGTAGCCGATGTTGGCCTGGGCGGCAATCTGCACCGTCTCGCCTTTGGCGTACTCGCCGCTACCCATGGTGATGCCCATGGTGGGGTCGTTGGCGTTCACCGTGATGGTGTACTTGTCGTCTGAGCAGGAGGCGAACATGACACCTGCAACCATCATCAGACACATTGCTTTGAAGATGTTTTTCATTGTTTGTTGTGTTTGTTTGGGTTATATATTTAATTTACGTTTGTCGTTATCAATGCTGCTGGCTCATCAGCAGGGCCTCCTCGTCGGCGTTTCCGAAGAAGAAGAGCCAGAGGGTCTGCGTGTCGTAGTCGGCACTGATCAGGTAGCCGGCCTGACCGTGGTCGCGCGTGAAACCCGCCATGCGGGTCTGCTGGGCCGACATGCTCTCCGGCAGCGTCTGGACGCTGTCGGCATTGAAGACCATCGTGGCGCGGAGGCCGGCGGTGTCGCGGCCCATACTCAGCAGCATGGCACGCGAGAGCGAGTCGATGTAGGCCAGGAACTCGGCCGTGTCTTTGAAATCGCGCGTGGTGTCGATCTCGAGGCTGGCCATGACCACACCGTGTCCTTCGCCGGAGGGGGCTTGGGCGGCATCGCCCTGCAGCATGGAGGCATCGCCCATCATCACACCGCTCTGGGTCGGGACCATGGGGGCCATCACGCCGAATTCGGCCATCAGCCACTCCCATTCGGCGCTGTCGGCGGTCTGCAGCATCACGGCATTGTAGTCGTAATTGTCGCACGTATAGTCGCCGATGTAGGCCACCGTGAGCGTGGAGGAGTGGTCGGCATATTGTTCGTAGATATCCATGGCGGCCGATACAACATCGTCGTGCGGCGACGTGCAGGCAGCGCAGAGCCCCACCAACAGCAGGCCCATATAGAAGATTCGTCGTCTCATAGCGTATGGATGTATTGATCGAACGAACCGATGACGCCATCGGCCTCGCAATGGTTGTTGCAGATGAATTTCACACGCTGTCCCTCATAGTTGATGGTGCGCGGTGCAGCGGCATGGCTGCGGGTGGGGATGAGCAGCAGCGCGAGGGCAGCGGCCGCAGCCAACGGGGCGAACAGCCACGCACGACGGCGCACGGTGGGTTCGGTATAGGGCGGAGTCACAGTCTGCTCATCGGCCCCCGTGCTGGCCATGGCATGGTTCAGCATCTGCTCCATCCGCTCGCTGCTCAGCGGGCAGCGGGCATAAGAAGCCTCTTTGCGGCTGTTCCAAAGTGTATCGAAGTCTTTGTTCATCGTCTTATTCATAGTTTCATTTCGTCTTGTTATACTGTTCTCTTATCCATTTCTTGGCGCGTGCCATGCGGCGTGCCACGGTGGGCAGTGCCAGCCCCGTCATCGAGGCGATCTCGCGCTGGTCGAAGCCATCCAGATGGGCGTGGATAATGCGGGCATCCGTTTCTTCCAGGCTGTCGACGAGTTGCATCAGTTCCCGGTAGTTCTCGGGGTCGGCCTCGGTCCGATTGTCTGTCGGGGCCTCGGGCTGCGGACGGTTGCTGAATTTCCTCTTGATGGCAAGCATCGTGTTGGTCGCCACGCGGTAAACCCAGGTCGCCTCGCCGCTCTCGCCACGGAACTTGTCCAGGTCGCGCCACAGGACACACAGCACCTCCTGGAATGCATCCTCCGTCTCCCATGCCGCACTGAGCGTGTAGTCGCTACAGATGTGCCATATCAGGTCACTGTGTCGACCGACGAGATTGCGGAATAGTTGTTCTTTATCAGTCATTCTTCGTAAGGGATCATCATCCCCATTATATGATTCTTAGTGTATCTGGTAGAAGACAGTGGGGCCACCCACCATCTGAGGCTCCTCGCGCGAGAAGCCGGTGTAGATCATCAGGTCGACCGTGAAGGTGCGGTTGTAGGGATCCACCGTGAAGGGAGACCTGTCCTCCCCTTCCTCGCCGTCGGGGCTGATAAGCACGCCCTCGAGGCCTTCGTAGGTGTAGCTGCAACTCATCTCCTGGTCACCCTGCGGCTGGCCGCCGGTGACGAGCTGCACGAGCAGGCTCGCCGTACCGTCCTCGTTGAAGTCGATAAACCAGGTCAACTCGCAGGGCAGCTGGCCCGCCTGCGGATGGATCACATAGTCGGTATACTGGCCTTTCCAGCTGGTTCCCACAATGTCGAGCGTGGCATCGGCCGTGTTGTTGGCAGGGGTATTCTGATCATCGTCGCCACAGGAGCTTAACGAGAAGGCTGCCAGAGCCATCATCAGGGCAAAAATCACCTTTTTCATATTCTATAATCTTATATTATTGTTTTACAATCTTGGTATTCACCGTGCCGCCATCGGTAACGATACGCACGACATACATTCCGCTCGGCACATGCTGCATCTCGAGTCTCGGACTTATGGCTTCCTGCACCGTGCGGCCGGTCATATCGACCAGCACCACCTGCCGCAGCCCCTCGGCCTCCACGTTGAGCACATCGTCGACCGGATTGGGCCACACCTTCCACTCACGGTACTCCGTCTCGTTGATGCCCACATGCACGCAGGGCCATTCGATGAAGTGGCGGCCGCCGTTGCGGTAGGCGTACTCCACATCTACCAGATGCTCGCCGAATTGGTTGAGGATGCTGTAGTTGATGTAGCGGTCGGTACCACCGCCGTGGTGGAACACAGCCACCACATCGTGCGGTGCCACCTGCACCGTGACGGTATCTTTCTGCCCTTGGGTGAGCGACACCGTGGCGTAGACATAGCCCGTGAGGCTCTCGAAGCTGAGATAGGCTCCGCCTTCCCAACCCTGGCGCTCGGTGCTCTCCATGGCGACCGTCAAGGGGCAGTAGTCGGTGGCGGTGTAGTAGGTCTGCACCACGAGCATACTGAGTGTCTGTCCGTCCTGGCTGAAGGTCACGGTGGCGGTACGCTCGTTACCGGTGGTGTTGGCTCCCACCTGCACCGTCAGCTGTCCCACATTGTCCACCCCCGCTCTATCCACACTGACCCATGGCTCGCTGCAGCTCACGGTCCATTCGCCCCCCTGCGGGTTCTTGCTGAAAAGCAGCGGCTGGCTTCCACCCTCGCGTCCGAAGTTGAGCACGCTGTCGCTGACAATCATGCGGTAATCCGGCACGGCGCCCAGCAGGGCCTGGTTGGAGAGATTGAAGACGTAGACTCCGCCCTCGTAGCCCGTGGGGCTGACGGGCGGACAGATATTGTCGACGGTGTAGTAGCCGTCGCCACGTCCGGCCCAGCCGAAGTTGAAGTGGAAGTACACCTGGTCGTCCTGCCACTGGTAGCCGTCGCAGATGAAGCCATGGCCGCCCTCAGTAGCCACGCCGCAGTAGACCATCGGCTGGCGCAGGTCGAGTTCAGCCATCAGGCTGTCGGCCCACGAGGCGTCGGTGAAGCTCTGGTTCTTGAAGAGCGGGCGCATATTCTGGCTGTAGAAGAAATAGTCCTTCAACGAGTTGTCGATACTCGGATAGCCCGGCTGACCCGTGATGCCTGCCGCCGCACTGCCGCCGCCGGAGGGGCTGTTGTACTGCATGTGCAGACTCACTCCCACATGGTACATCAGCGTCGACACCGCCTGCTGCTCGGCAAGGCTGTTGTCCGTGGTGACCCGGTCGGGCATATTGGCCCAGTCGTAGACGGTGTGGGCGAAATCGGCCGACTGCTGGCCGTAGCTCTGCAGGCTGTAGGTCTCGCTGCCGTTCCCGATCGGGGGCCAGTTCCAGAAGCGCATGAACTGGGCCTGGGCCGTGGCGGCGCATCCCGTGACGGTGCCCGCCGGGCAGAGCAGGCTATAGCAGCCATCCTGGTGCCACTGGGTGGTGAGAAGGGGCTCCACGCCCTCGCCGCTTTTGACGGGGGCGCCGCTCAGCAGGCGCTGCCAGCGCTCGGCATCGGCGGCCGTGGCCTGGGCGCCATGCTCAACGGCATAGACGATCTGATCCTCGAACAGCTGCACTCGCTCGGCCATCTGCACGGGCATCTCCCCCACCTCGACGGCACCATTGGCCGAGTAGGCCAGGATGGGACGCACACAGTCGTCGCCGGCCACCATCACATAGCCGCCCTGGGCCGAGGAGAAGAGGTAGAGGTGGCCGTACTGCCACTCCACCGGCTGCAGCGTGCCTCGGCCACCGAGGGCCGACTGCCAGAAGTGGTCGGCCACACGCTGGGCCGTCGCCGGAGCCACGGGGCTGGCCATCGCCGGAGCCACCGCCAGCATGATTATTGCTATCAGACAACTCTTCTTCATCGTATACATTTATCTCTTGATAATCTTCTGGGTGAACAGTCCACGGTCGGTGACGACACGCACCGCATACATGCCCGCAGGCAAGCCGTCGGTGGCGATGCGCTGTGCCGCCTCGGCACTTTCCTTGGCGATCACCACACGGCCGGTCATATCCATCACCTCCACCCGGCGCAGGCCCTCGGCCTCGACATTCAGCACTCCCGACGTCGGGTTGGGGTAGCATCTGACCTCGGCCCCGTCGACCTCGTCCACACCCACATGGGCGCACGGCCACACCAGCAGCACATCGCCGCCCTCGAAATAGGCGCTCTGCACGTTGACCAGCTCCTCGCCGTATTGGTTCTTGATGATGTAGTTGATATAGCGGTCCAGCGCGCCGCCACTGTGCCACACGACCATCACATCGTGCGGAGCCACGTTGACCGTGGCCGTCGAACTGCCACTGTTGGCGGTGTGGCGCGCAGTGCCGTAGACGGCACCGCTGACCGACTCGAAGCTCAGGTAGGCGTCGCCGCTCCACGGCTCGTTGTGCGTATTCTCCATCACGACCGTCAGCGGGCAATAGTCGGTAGCCGGGTCGTAGGCCTCCTGCACCACACTGAGCGAGGTGGTGAGGCTACCCTGCGTGAAGACCACCACGCCCGTGCGCTCGGCACCGGTGGTGTTCTCGCCAACGGTGACCGTCAGTTGCCCGAGGTGGTCGATGGCGTTGTCGGAGATCGTGATCCAGTCGGCGCTGACCTGGGCCGACCACGCGGCCGACGAGGTATCACTGGTGCTGAGCCACAGCAGGCGCTGGCCACCCTCGCGGGTGAAGCTGACGCGCTCCTCGCTGAGATAGATACCGTATTCGGGATGGATGCCCAGCACGGCATCGTTGGCCTGGTTGAAGGTGTACATGCCGTAGCTGATGGCTCCGACCACATAGTAGCCGTCGCCGTCGCCATCCTCACCGAGGTTGAAATGCAGGTAGCGGCGCGAATCGAAGCCGTCGCACACAAAGCTGTGTCCGCCCGCAGGGCCACTGCCGCCATACACCACGGGGCGCAGCTGCCGCAACTCGGCAATCAGCATGTCGGTCCAGTCGTCGTTGCTGGTGCTGCCCTTGATCTCGCGGTGGATGTCATCGGCATTGTAGCGGAAATAATTGGGCAATGCACTGACGATCTGGTCGTTGGTCGTGCCGCTGTACATGGTGGAATAGTGCATATTGACACTCACGCCCACATGGAACATCAGCGTGGCCACGGCCTGCTTCTCCTGGGTCGACGAGCTGCCCGTGAGGCGGGCAGGCATGTGCTCCCAGTCGTAGCGCGTGTTGCCGAAGTCGGCCTCCAGACCCTGATAGCCGGTGTCGTCGGTGTAGGCATGGGAGCCACGGCCGAAGGCAGGATAGTTCCAATACTTCATCACCTGCGACGTCGAGGTGGCCACGCAGCCCGTCATGCAGTAGCTGGGGCAATACATGTTGTAAGGCGACTGCTGGTACCAGGTGGTGCTCAGCAGGGGGCCCACCTCGTCGTCCTCGGCATCCTTCATGCCGTGTCCGCTGCCGATGAGGTCCCAGTCCTCGTGGCGCGGGGCGTCGGCGACGGTGCGGATGTACTCGATCGCCTGACGGTATTCATCAAGAATGTTTTGAAGGGCTCCGGGCAGCGCCTCGGGGCGCACGGTGCCTGTGGTGGAATAGGCCAGCACGGGGCGCGCGCAGTCGTCGGCGCTCACCATCATCCACCCGCCCTGCGGGCGGACGAAGAGGTGCATCACGTCACTGTATTGCCAATCAACCCTTTGCAGGCTCTCCGCCTCGCGGGCGCCCAGCGTGTGGCTCCAGAACGAGCGTGCCACCGCGGCGGCCTGGTTGCCGTCCACAGGTGCCGCCGAAGCAGCACCCATAACAATCAGCATGGACAGCACAATAAAAACCCTTTTTCCAAACATGTTCATCGATAATTCTCTTAGTGTTCTTTGACTCGCTTTATCGCACCTGGTAGAGCGTCGTCTCGCCACCGTAGGTGTAGCCCGAATCCTCGGTCTCGCCCATCTCGAGGGTCAGGTTCTCGATAGTGATGGAGCGGTTGTAGGGGTTGAGCGTGAAGTTGCCGGCCTCGCCATACTCCCAACGTGCGATGTTGCCGTTGCCCTTGCCGTCATAGGTATAGGTCATTTCGAAAGTATAGGGGGTGGGGTCGAACACCTGGCTCTCTAAATAGAACATAATCTCGCCCTTGCCATCCTGCAGGAAGTCAATGGTCCAGTGGATGTTGATCGGATACTGCGTGTAGCCGGGGGTCTGGTCGTAGGTGGCGAAGACGCCCTCCCACTCGGTGCCGGCCAGGCTCTCCGGAGCCGCAATCTCGGTGTTGTTGTTGTTCGACGTGCTGTTGTCGTCGCTGCAGGCGACGAAACCCAACATTGCGATGGTCACGGCGACCACCATCAGACGGTTGAAGATCTTTTTCATTGTATCAATCTTGTTTTTACGTTATACTCTTATTTCTTGACAATCTTAACGGTAGCCACCCCGCAGTCGGTCGTGGCGCGGACGATGTAGATACCAGCCGGCAACGCCGCCGTCGAGAGACGGCCGCCGTTCTCCTCCATCACCACACGGCCCGTGAGGTCCATCAGCTCTACCTTCTGCAGGCCTTCCACCTCGACGTTCAGCACGTCGGTCGCGGGGCTGGGCCACACACGGCAGTCCACTCTCGCCATGCTGCGCTCCGCAATCCCCATCGTCGACTGCGGCGGGTTGACGGCGGTAGCCATCTGCTCATAGGTGCCGTCGCCGGCGTTGGTGACATTCAGGTAGCAGCTCCAGCTCATCAGACTCTTGCCGTTACGGCCGAAGACCACTTCGTCCTGACCATCGTAGAAACCATAGTTGCCGCTGAGGCCGTCGCCGCCGATGTCGCTGATGGTGAAGCGGTACAAGCCCGCCGTCGCCGGCGAGAAGCGGTAGGAGGCCGTCTGGTTGTTCTGGTTGCCGCGACCGGCAGCGCTGAAGAGCTGCTCGCAGGTGGCCGCATCCTCCAGGTTGAAACTGATCTCCTCGGCATAGGAATCATATCTCAAGGCGAAGGTCAGCGGACCCTCGACGGTGAAGACATCGACGTCGGCATAGGTGAACGTCAGCGTGGCGCCCGAGCTGACCGTCTGGCCCTGCGACACATAGTCGACCAGCGTGACATGGGCCTCGCGGGCCATGTTCTCATGCCCGGCGGGCATCTGCTCCACCACGTAGGGGGCCAGGTGGATGGTGTCGGTGCCGTAGCGCGGCAGCGTGCGGCCGAGGACATAGTCGGTGCCGTCGACACGGACACGCAACTGGCTGACGGGCTGCTCGGTGGGGTTGACCACGGTGACGTAGGGCTGGAAGCTCAGCCCGCAACCCTCCTGATCGGCCGTCCCATAGGCCAGATAGGGAGCGCTGCCCGTGCGGATGGCCTTGGTGGCGTTGAGCACCTCCGAATGGCCCTCGCACACGAAGACAATGACTTCCATGTCGTTCAGGTCGTTGATCGGAACACTACCGATGGCGTTGCCCAGACCGAAGGTGTAGGTCTTGCTGAAGCAGCTGCCCGCCGTGGTCTGGCTGATGGTGTCGCCCCACTGGCCGGTGATCAGGTAGCGCAGCATGTGGCTGTGACGGTACTCGCCGTTCACGATATTCTCAGGATACCACGTGGCGGCGCTGCTCTGGTAGCCCATCACGTTGTTCTGTATCAGCGCCACATTGATCAGATTGTAGGGCTGGCTCGAATTGGCCGTGTAGTAGGCCTCCACCGTCACCGTAGCCTGGCGGGTCGTCGGGTCGATATGGAGGGCCGCCGCCACATTGACCGGCGCATCCATCTCCATCACCTCGAGGGCACGGGGATAGAACTCGCCCGGATTGAGGCAGATGCCGCCGGCAAAACGGTGCCGGTTGACGGTTCCCGAGGGGTAGCCGCTCACCGACGCCTGCTGCGCCAGCGCGTTGCCGAACTCGGTCGTGTAGCCCGAATTCATGGCGAAGGTGCCCTGGTGGATATTGATTCCCAGCACGCGGCCCGGGAACATGGCCATCATCCTGTCGGTGGCCTTGTGTCCCAGCGGGCAATACTGGCAGTTCACGCCAGTGTACTCCTCGATCAGCACGTTGCGCTTCTGCGGCTCCGTGGAGACGAACGTCTGGCCCTGGGCCCACAGGCTCCCCATCATCATAACGGCTATCAGTAATCGGTGTTTCATAACTTCGTATTGGATTTGTTGTTTTTAACCTTCACAACCTATTAGGTGCATCGTCCACCCATAATATATCATGCTCCCGAAAAAAATCCTCTATACATTATATTATATGACGATCCGTGCTTTAAGAAATGCAGACGCGGCACGCCGCGTCTCTACAGCCTCTAAAACTCTACTGCTCTAAAACTCTAAAACCTTAAACCTTAAGAAATGCAGACGCGGCACGCCGCGTCTCTACAGCATCATACAGAATCCCCTCTGCACCGCTGCCATGCAGAGATGATGCAGAGGGGATGCCTGGATGATGCCTGGATGATGCCTGTGGCATCACGGCTATTCATCCTCGTTGCCGGCGTAGACCATCCTCGAGAAGTTGGTCAGCCACGAGGTGGCTTCGTTGCGGTTCTGTCCGATGAGGTAGCGGAAGGTGCCGAGGCCCTCGCGGTCGACGCGGCGCTTCTCGGCCGGCAGGGCGCGCACGGCGTCCTCGAAGGTGCCGACGGACGAGTGGATGGTCAGCTCCTGGCTCATCAGGTCGTAGCGGAAGAAGTACCAGTGGTCGCGCGCCGCCTCGATGTAGAAGGTCATCGTCTGGGCGTTACCGCGCTTGCTGATCTGGGCCTTCAGGCGCAGGTCGAGGCCGAGGGGCTTGCCGTCCGAGGCCACGAGGCTCACCTTGCCGTCGGTGTAGTAGCCGAAGCCCTGCAGGTAATGCCACCGCACCTGGTCGAAGAGGAGCATGGAGCGCATAGCCTCGGGGATGGTGGTGAGCTTGCCCTCGTTGCTGTAGGAGGTGTAGGCCTTGGCTCCGCGCTCGGCACCGAGGTGGTACATCAGCGCATGGCGCATGACGCCGTTGCTCTGCGGCGCCGACGGCACCAGCCGCAGGTCGTCCTTGAGGGCGGCCACCATGGCGGCGACCACTTCGGAGGCCAAGGGGAAGGTGATGCCGTAGACGGTGGTGATCTGGTCGGTGGCGTTGTCGCGGATGCCGATATCGGCCATGCCGTAGGTGTAGAACTCGCCCTGCGTGCGCTTGAGGGTGAAGTCCATCGGGCCCTCGCCCGACACGCGGCAGGTGGCCGTCGAAAGGCTGAGGTAGGGCTCGACGACGGCCTCCGGGTCGACCACCTTCTGCTCCGAACCGATCATGTACTCCTGGCTGGTGTTGTGGAAGGTGAGCAGGCCCTGGGCGCTGAGGAGCTCGTTGTCGGCCGCACGCTCGTTGGTGAGGAAGGCGGGACGCGGCTCGAGGGTGGTCTTGTCGATCAGGATGGCGGCGCTGATGCGCTTGCCGCGCCAGTCGGTGGGCAGCTCGGGCACCACGACATGGATCGAGTCGGGATTGGTGTAGTCGGCATAGGCCAGCAGACCCATCTGCTCCTGCGGCACACAGTGGTGCAGCAGGCGCACGCCACCGTCGAAGTGGAGCAGCTCGCGGTTGCCCTCGAGGCGCACCTTGCCGGCAAAGCCGAATGCGGGGCTGAGCTGGAACGTGCTCTCCTCGTTGACGGTGCCGGTGCCGACGCTGACGCCGTTCTGCACCTGGATGTCGCTGAGGTAGATGCGCTGCGGGTTGTCGATATTGGGTTGGTTCTCGGGATAGACGATGTAGCCCTTGCCGGTGTAGCTGTTGGCGCCGTCGACGAGGAGGTAGGCATCGGTCACCTGGTGCCATGCATGCTCGCGGTCGCAGACCAGCGAGGCGTTGTTGAGCACGCGCATCTCGCCGCCCTTGACGATGTGGACGCTGTCGCCGTCAGGGGCGATGGCGGCGTCGGCCACGGCGATCAGGTAGACGCCCTGCGCGCTGAGGTCGGCCCGTTCGTAGCGGTAGGTGGAGAGGGTGGCGTTCCAGGCGAGGCCGCCGCGACGCGAGTCGGTGCTCACGAAGCGCACGCCGGGCATGTCGCCCAGCTTGGCCATGCGCTGGCGGATCTCCATGGCGTCGAGCCCTTCGGCTCCGGGACGCTGCGTGTTGGCGATGTCGAGCACATGGTTGTCCATCTGCCACACGAAGCGGTCGGCCCAAGCCTCGTACTGCATCAGCTCGAGGTCGGTGCGGCGGGGCCCGTCGGGCATGGTGAGGGTGGCCTGATGCTGGTCGTAGTCGACCTGCGAACGCACATCGCGCGCCTCGAAGGCGGTGGAGGCGAAGGTACGGCTCTGCAGGGTGAAGGTGCTGACGCGGGCTTCCATCTCGCGGGCCAGCAGGTCGAAGCGGCTGCTCTGGAGCGTAGCTTCACGCACGGTGGCCGTGCCGGCCGCCATGGCGCCCTGCGGCATAATGGCCGCATGGCCTCGCAACGAGACCTCGTCGCGGTAGAGGCTCAGCGGACGCCCCTTGGCGAGGGTGGCCACGCTGAGCGAGTCGCTGTAGGGCAGCCAGTGGAACGAGGTGAGGCCGCCACGCATGGCGGGATAGCCCTGCTCCTCGCGCACCACGACGGTGTCGGTCAGGGCCACACACGAATCGGGCAGGAAGAGGAAGTTGGAGGAGGTGGAATGCGACGTGATGTAATCGACATGGCCCGGGCCGTGCAGGCCGCCGGCATCGAGGTGGAGCTCGTTGTGGTAGATGCCCTTGCCGCCGTAGGCAGGCAGGCCGCCCGTGGGGGTCTGGGTGACGAAGCCCAGGTAGTAGTCGCGCTGCACCTTGAGCGGCTCGCGGATGTCGGGGAAGATGCCGGCCGAGGTGAGCACGCCGCCGAACTGCAGGCTGTCGACCTTGATGTCGGCCAGCTGCGGCAGCGTGAAGGGCTCGATGGTGTAGTAGAAGGTCTCGCGACGGTACTGCCCCTCCTGGATGGCCTTGCGGTTATAATAGACATAGCAGTTCTCGCGGCTGGTGAAGATGGGGTATTCCTTGTTCTTGACCAGACCGCTGTGGTTGTCGGGCTTGTCGACCTGGAGGCTGCCCACCAGATGGGCCAAGGGGGTGCGGACCAGCTGCTCGTAGTCGGGATTGGTGAAGTCGGGCACATAGAACTCCATCTTGTCCACCTGCGGCATCTCGAAGGCATACTTCTCGTAGTCGAAGTCGCAGTCGGTGACCTGCAGGATGAACTTGTTGCACTCGACGCGTCCGCTGAAGTGCAGGTTGCGGTTGCGGCCCACATGGACGATGTAGCCGCTGGCCGAGTCGGGCCGCACGACAACCTGATGCGAGTCGCTGACGACGAACTGCTCGACGCCATGCACCACCAGGTCGTTGTCGCTGAAGTTCATACGGGCATTGATGCCGCGCGTGGTGCTCTCGAGGGTGAGGGCATCGTAGTCGAACCCCTTGGCACGCGAGGCGGCCTTGACGTAGTCCTCCAGCTTCTCCTTGACCAGCACGCGGTTGGTGATTTCGTTGTAGGTGACCAGTCCGTGGCGGCAGAGGGTGTGGATCATCAGCAGGGTCTGGCTCATGTCGAGGCCGATATAGTTGGAGAAGCCCTTGATGCCAAAGCTCCACGAGTTGCTCTCGGCATAGTCGTAGACGCGCTTGACGGGGCTGATCTCGTCGATGCCCTGGATGTCGCGGTACTTGCGGTAGGTGTAGCAGTTCGAACTCTCGAAGGTGTTGGAGCTGACCGCTCCGGACGAGGTGAGGTTGGAGAACTCGAGGCGGTCCTGGTCGACAAACCACACGATGCTCTCGCTGTAGATGTCGAGCTGGTGGTAGGTGTCGATATAGGGGCTGTAGAACTTGCGCTGCTGGTCGTTGACGAGGGTCACGCAGCGCTCGGCAGGCAGGTAACGCACCGTGATACCGGTGTTGGTGATCGAATCGTCGGCCCCCAGCCGCAGCGAGACCTGCGCATCCTCGGCCAGCAGACGCTCGGGGGTGATGGTGAACTTGAGCGACGTCACGCTCAGGCGCGCCTGCCCGTCGCGGTTGAAGATGAGGCTGGCGGGATGCTTGCTGCTGGCGGTGATGAACTTGGAACCGTTCATCATGAAGCTGCCGCTGTAGTCGATTTCGGGCATGATGTTGCGGATGACGAAGTCGCGCTGATAGGAACGGAAGCGGGGGTAGGTGTATTTGTCGGGCTCCATGGTGCCCTGCATGGCCTCCTCGACGCGTCCCTTGATGGGGGCGCTGAAGTAGTGCGTGTTGACGAAGGTGACACTGTCGGCCTTGAACTTGGGGAACCTCACCTCGGCGTCATAGTCGCTCAGGTCGGCATAGCAAGCCTCGGCCCCGAGGCCGGTGCGGCTCCAGTCGAGGCGGCCGCCCTGGCCGTGCCAGACCCCCTCGCGGTAGTCGAACCACCCTCGCGTGCCGTGCAGCGTGTTCCAGTCCTTGCTCGACGCATAGCTCAGGTCGGCCGCCGCATCGATATGCACCGCGATGGTGCCCCCCTCGACAACCAGACGGAACGGCGTGCCGGCGGCGAAGGTCCACTCGCTGGTGGACGAACGGTAGAGCACGCGGTCGCTCAGCAGCAACTGGCTCCACGACACAAACTCGTTGACGTACTTCACCTTGGAATTCTTCTTGCGGTAGGTCTCGAGCGACGCCACCCACCCCTCGAAGTTCGAGGTGGCGGCATAGTCGGTGAGCACGCGGGTGAAGTCCACCAGCTCGGGGACGGCCTTGATCTTGACCCCCACGGCATAGGTGTAGAGGGCCGTCACACGCTGCTGCATCGTGGCGTCGAGCGCGTTGTAGGCGGCGCCGAAGGCCTCGACAACCTTGGCGTTGTCCTTCTGCACACTCTTCTCGGAAGTGGCTTTGTTGAGATATTCCAGCAGGTCGGTCGGCAGCGTCTCGCTGCCGAATTCGACCGTCGTCTTGGGTTTCTGGGCCATGACTGCCATCGGCAACGCGATCAGCAGCAGGACCAGCAGAGTTTTTGCTTGCTTTATCATCATGTGTTGTTCTTCTGTTTAGTGCTTGTGGTTATTCCGGATCAGCCGACCGAGGCTTTCAGCTTCTCGGCATTCTCGGCCAGCTGCAGGGCCTCGATGCACTCCTCGATGTCGCCGTCCATGAAGGCCGGCAGGTTGTGCATGCTCCAGCCGATACGGTGGTCGGTGACACGGCTCTGGGGGTAGTTGTAGGTGCGCACCTTCTCGCTCCGGTCGCCCGTGGCCACCATCGTCTTGCGCTTGCTGCTCATCTCCTCCATGTACTTGTTGTACTCGCGCTCGTAGA
>CAMNIH010000006.1 GCA_946540365.1 uncultured Bacteroidales bacterium | reverse complement strand
CGCCAGCAACGGCATGGTGCTCACAGCCGGCTCGGTCTACGGCTCGGGCCGCGGCCTCGACCTGACCAATGTGGGCCACAGGATGTCGCCCACGGCGGGCCGCGTCTACGGCCACACGGTGGTCGATGTCACTGGCGGCCACGTGATGCGCAACGTCTACGGCGGCGGCAACATGGCCGGTGTGGGCGACGGCGACCGCAACGCTTCGGGCGAACTGGTCTCCAGCCACGCCACTGCCGGCACCACCACGGTAACCATCAGCGGCAGCGCCGTCATCGGCGAGACCTACGAAATCGTCAGCACCCACCCCCTCAGCAGTAACATGCGCGGCCAGTACGGCGGCAACGTCTTCGGCAGCAGCCGCGGCCTCTCGGCCATCGACCGGCTGGTGAAGAACATGGCCTTCGTGCGCGAAACCTATGTAAATATCAATAATGGCACCGTCTACGGCTCCGTCTTCGGCGGCGGCGAGAACGGCCACGTGTGGCACAACACCTACGTCACCATCAACGGCGGCACCATCGGCTACGCCGAGGTGGCCACCATTGCCGAGCCCGTCTACCCGGGCAACGTCTACGGCGGCGGTCGCGGTATCGATCTCAACGACGCCAAACAAGTGAGCCGCACCTCGGGTGCCGTCTACGGCAACACCCACGTCGTGATGCGCGGCGGCAGGGTCTACCACAACGTCTTCGGCGGCGGCTCGTTAGCCTCGGTGGGACGCTACATCTTCAACGACGGCACCGTCCCCGCCTCGCCCGCCGACTCCGTGCTGCGGGCTGCCTCCATCAGCGAGATCACCGCTTCCGGCATCACCCCCGGCATCGACAGCAGCTGGGGCAAGAGCTACGTCACCATCCTGGGCGGCACCGTCGGCACCGACGGCTCGAACAACGGACGCGTCTTCGGCGCGGGCCGTGGTATCGCGGGCCAGGACGGCACCGGCAACGCCTTCAACTACTACACCTTCGTCGACCAGACCCGGGTGGTCATCGACAGCATGGCCCAGGTCAACGGCTGCGTCTTCGGCAGCGGCGACAACGGCCACGTCAGCGGCAACACCGTGGTCTACGTGCAGCAGACCCACGGCAAGACCGACGGCCATCCCTTCATCGGCAACGGCAACGGCGGCCCGGTGAACGGCAACGTCTTCGGCAGCGGCCGTGGCGCCGACCGCGGCTACAAGCAGGGCCAGTCGGGCAACAAATGGTACAGCACCACCGCCGGCCGTGTGCGCGGCAACACCGAGGTCAACATCCTCGGCGGCACCATTAAGAATAATGTATATGGCGGCGGCTTCATGGCTGGCGTACTGGGCAACACCGTGGTCAACATCGGCACCGAGACCGGCAGCCCGACCAACTTCGCCATCTGGGGCGATGTGTTCGGCGGCTCGGCCCTCGGCACCATCGGCACCATCGGCAACACCACCACTGTCAACATCCTCAGCGGCACCATCGGCAGCGCCACCGACGGCAGTGCCGCAGGCTACAATGCCGGCAGCAAGGGCAACATCTTCGGCGGCGGCAACGGCGACGCCGGTGCCAGCGGAAACCTCGAGCGCGTCACCCTCTACGAGGACGGCACCGACACCCCCGACGCCGACAGCAAGCGCGACGCCAACGTGCTGAACACCGTGCAGGTGAACATCGGCGCCGCCAGCCAGTACGGCCAGCCCGCCGTGGGCGCCACCATCCGGGGCAACGTCTTCGGCTGCAACAACATCGCGGGCTCGCCCAAGGCCGACGTCATGGTCGACGTCTACAGCACCGCCCACGAGGCCGGCGACGGCATCAGCAGCGGCAATGTCTATCCCACCGCCCTCAAAGCCAAGGCCGACCCGGTCGATGCGCTCGACACCCTCGACATCCAGGCCCTGACCGCTGCCGAGCAGACCTCCCTGCGCGCCGACGCGCGCTACGCCCTGGCCGATGTCTACGGCGGCGGCAACAAGGCCGACTACATCCCCACCCAGGCCACCAACAGCACCACCGTCACCATCCACGAGTGCTCCGAGAACACCATCCAGCACGTCTACGGCGGCGGCCGCGCGGCCGACATCGGCACCGACGCCATCAAGGCCAGCACCACCGTCCATATCGAAGGCGGCCACATCAAGCAGGTCTTCGCCGGCGGCGACGGCCACACCACCGATGCACACGGCACCCTCCTGCCTGCCAACATCCAGGGCAACGCCAGCGTCACCATCGAGGGCGGCCTCATCGAGCAGGCCTTCGGCGGCTCGAACACCACCGGTATGGTACACGGCACCGCCAGCGTCAACTTCGAACCTGTCAACACCTGCGACCTGCTGCTCGACGAAGCCTTCGGCGGCGGCAACCAGGCCGCTGGCGGCTCGACGGTGGTCACCATCCCCTGCGGCTTCAAGGGCAGCAAGACCATCTACGGCGGCGCCAACGAGGCCCCCATCACCGGCGACGTCACCCTCAACATCGAGGGCGGCGACCTGACACGCGTCTTCGGCGGCTCCAAGAGCGCCCCCATCAGCGGCAACGTGACGGTGAACGTCTACGGCGGCTCGATCGACGAGCTCTTCGGCGGCAACGACGAGGGCGGCAACATCAACGGCAAGATCGAGGTCAACGTCGACTGGGGCCTCAACACCTGCCCCGACGTCACGCGGCTGCGCTACGTCTACGGCGGCGGCTACAAAGCCTCCTACACGCCCAACAGCCCCTACGGCCCCGTGACGGACACAAATGTCACCATCACTAACTTCACCCCGGTGGTGAACATCATCCAGGCCACGGTGGACACGGCAGTGTTCGGCGGCGGCTACGGTATCAGCAGCGACACCACGGAGGACGCCCATGTCAATGCCAACCCGAAGGTGGTCATCGGCGCCTACCGCGTGAAGGACCACGCCGGCAACACCATCGACCCGCAGCCCAACAACTACGTGCGCATCGGCCGCGCCAAGAACGAGCTGGGCCGCACGCTGGCGGGCAACGTGTTCGGCGGCGGCAACGCCGGCCCGGTCAACGGCTCGCCCAAGGTCGTCATCCAGGGCAGCGACACCAAGGTGTGGCACAACGTCTACGGCGGCGGCAACGCGGCCATGGTGAAAGGCAACCCCGACATCGAGATCGGCGGCAACGTGCTGCTGAGCGTGCCCAAGGTGACCAAGACCGCACCCGGCACGGTGACCCTCACCAGCCGCGAGGGCGCCACCATCCACTACACCACCAACGGCGATGATCCCACCACCAGCTCGGCGACCTACAGCGAACCGCTGACCCGTCTGACCGCCGGCACCGTGGTGAAAGCCATCGCCCACAAAGACGACTTTGCAGGCCCGACCAAGACCTCGGGCGTGGTCACCTACACCGTAACTGAATAAAGACATGAAGAAGAATAGTAAGAATCAGAGACTCATGAATACTCGAATCATTTACTCGACACGCACCGCACTGATGCTGCTGATGGCCATGGTGGCCTTCGGCGGCCCCCTGACGACAGCCCATGCACAGACGGTGACAGAGAAGTACACCCTGACCAACGGCCGCCTGTGGTGGTTCGACGGCACGGAAGGCGACTCGGACGCAGAGTGGACCCTCGGCACCGGCGGCCGCAAGATCCCGATAGCCTTGGACACCGCAGTGCTCGACGCAAGTGGCTACGCGACACCCGTCTACATCTCGGGTGAGCCGCTGAACACCATCACCCACATCGTGGAGCGGGGCAAATACTACTTGGCCCTCGACACGTCGGCCCACGATCCCGCACATGCCACGGTGATCGCCAAGCCGATCAGCGCGGGCTTCTCGCCCAACTGCGCCTGGAGCCGCACGGGTGCCACCGGCTACTACTACCAGGAATGGGTCAACCCCGGCGACGGCAATAGCTACCGCTCCTACATCATCGGCACCAAGAACACCTTGGAAGTCTACACCATCGAGGTGGGCGCCCCGAACGAGAAGACGAGCATCTGGTTCAACTGGGACTTCGGCGCCGCCATCACCAACGTGACCTACCACAACGGTGTGCGCGCGGAGACCAACCACTGGCTGTACTACGACGACCAGACCAACGAGTGGAAGATGTCGGGCGACAGCTATGAGCGCCCCGAGACGATCAAGTACGGCAACTATCTGGCCAACCCCACCAACGCGGAACTGAACAAGCACTACTACTACGGCTACCCCGACGGCGGCGCCGGCGGCGCGTGGAAGCCCTACGGCAACGGCGCCCTCTTCCTGCCGGTGCAGCAGATCGTACACGGCATCGTCATCGACCGCGCCAGCGCCGACCCGGGCGTCGGCCTGAAGGGCATCACCCTCGGCCAGAACACCCTGCTCTACGACCAGAGCACGAGCGCCGTGATCAACATCGAGCGCCTCGGCGGCGATCTGACGGTGCCGGTGCGGCCCGCCTACACCGAATATGTGGAGACCGAGAGGCGCGTCGGTATCAACCTCGACTACCGCGAGCGCACCGCCGAAGCTTTCGGCTCGGCCGGTGGCACTCCCACGACCCATACCTACTACTACAAGAACGGCCAGCTGTTGGATCCGCAAGCCCCTCCCACGTCGAATCCCAAGGAGCTGACCTTCGTGGAGGCCACCTACAGCCTCAACCCCTCGGCACGTCGCTTCCTGGAGATGAAGATTGACATGGGCGCCTACACCACGCGTCCCATCACCACCACCAACGAGAGCGAAGCCATCACGCTGCACTGCTACTCGGTGCCCACCAGCCCGACGGCCACCCTGACGGCGGTGGTGAAGTACAGCTTCGACGACGCCGGCACCCTCTACTACGTCTACGACACCACCACCGCGACCATCAACCTCGACGCCACCCTCGCCAAGGCCGACGACATCGACCCGGTGAACGCGCCGGTGGTGCTGGGCTATGTGTGCGGCGGCGGCCGCATGGCCAATGTGGGCTGGGACGCAGGAGTCGTGGGTGTTGGCAATGTAGGCGACCCCGGATATGTGGCACCCACCAACGCCATCACGGGCGGCAACACGAAGGTGACCATCCACAACAGCGACTCCATCTGGGCCATCTACGGCGGCAACGACATCGCGGGCTGGGTGCAGGGACAGGCCACCATCCAGGTGGGCAGCCTGCAGACGGTCTTCGACATGCCCGTCGCCTACGTCTACGGCGGCGGCTGCGGCTACTACAGCTACAGCTCGGCCTACAACGTCACCGATGGCTCCTGGGCCGACACCCTCACCGGCTCGGTGGCCGTAGGCAACTACTGCTTCGGCAACGGCGGCAACTCGGGCAAGGTCTACCCCTGGAGGTGGAAACTCAGCGAACACAGCGACGCTGAGAACGAGGCCCACGTCATCGCCAGCGGCTTCGGCTACGCGCCCTTCAACGGCACCGACTTCATGCACGGCGAGAAAGGCCAGGGCGGCAGCGGCACGGTGCCCTACATCAAGAGTTCCCACGTGGTGATCGGTGTGGCTGAAAAGGCAGGCGTCGTCGACGCCGCCACAGCGGCCCTGCACAACGACCTGCTGCATCTGGACACCGTCTTCGGCGGCGCCGAGAACGCCTTTATCGGCATCGACGGCACGGGTATGGCCTCGACGGCCATCACCGTCGACGTACACGGCGGCAGCATCATGGCCGTCTTCGGCGGCAACAACTACGGCGGCAGCATCGCCCCGGCGGCGCATGTCTACACCACCGTCCACAACACCAAGACGACCACCCAGCAGAATATAGAGAACACCTACTTCACGGGCTACGGGCGCGACTTCGGCATCCGCCACCTCTACGGCGGCGGCAACATGGTGGAGAGCGCGCATGCCGAGGTGAGGATCCTGGGCGGCATGACGGACACCTGCTTCGTGGGTGGCAACCAGGCCTCGGTGGTACAGCCCATCGGCACCATCAACTGCCGTGGCGACAAGTTCATCTACGACAACCCGTCGCTTAACTTCACCCACCCCAAACTCAGCGACGGCACGAGAGACAACCCCGACTACGTGAATCTCCAGACCTGGAGCACGCTCAACCCCAGCGACCCCAGTGACCATAACGCGTGGCATGAGGGCCGCGAGAAGATGTTGAAGACCAACCCCGGCGCCGTGGTCACCGAGACGGGCCGCTACAACGTGCGCGTCTTCTTCGGCGGCAACAACAAGGCCGACATGGCCAACCTGAGCTACATCCACTTGGCCTCGGGCGGCGTGGAGTACGTCTACGGCGGCGGCAACCAGGGCGACATGGTCAACACCACACCCTACAACAGCCCCTTCTACCGACGCTGGGCCAAACCGAACTATCCCCTGAGGACGGCCGCTGAGGCGGGTTTCGACAGCGCTGCCTGGGTGGCCGACGGCTGGACCAAGGTACTTGACTTCGGCGACTCGGTGCGCGGCTCGCTGAGCGGCAACGGCTGGGAGTACGAGATGCCGGGTGCCCTCGGTTCGATGGTGAACGCCCCGCAGCACTCGAGCATCTTCGTGGAGAACATCTACGGCGGCTGCCGTATGGCCAACGTGCTCCACTCGTCGGGTCTGAGCCTGTCGGGCGGTGTGTTCGGCTATGTGCAGGGCGGCTGCGACATCAGCGGCGACGTGGGCTCGAAGGTGGCCGGCGAAGGCACGTGGGTCATCATCGACAGCAACGCGCTGGTGCTGCAGGACGTCTATGGCGGCAGCGACGGCTACTACCACTGCCACGACAACAACACGGGCCGCTACCTGGAAGAGGACGTGTACAGCTACGCCGATGTGGCGGCGGACTACTACCACGAGTACGTGGGCATGCTCACGCCGACGCAGAACCGTTCGAACCTCTACATCAACGGCGGCACCATCCTCTACTCGGCCTACGGCGGCGGTGTGATGTGCGACATCGGATATAAGAATGGTAATAATTACTTCTACAATAAAAACGGCGTGGAGGGTGCCCTGAATCCGGCCGAGGGAGAACAGAACGGCAGCATCCACTTCCAGATGAACGCCGGCACGGTGGGTAGCCCCTACTGGCACCACAATGCCAACCTGCTGGACGGCAATGTCAATATCGAACACGACACCCTGGCCGCCAACCGCGCTGCCGCCAAGACGGCCGACGAGCTGGCCAACCACGACGGCAACATGTACGGCGGCGGCTACCTCTCGTCACTCTACGGCTTGAGCTACTTCCACATCAAGGGCGGCAAGGTGTACGGCTCGGTCTTCGCCGGCAACGACTGCATGGGCAGCGTGAACCACTTCGGCAAGTACAGCACACCGACCATCGCTGCGGCCGACTTCAAGGCCACCGACGACACCACCGAGCTGAACGGTAGCGACAGGGCCAACTTCGCCTCCTACCTGCTCATCGAGGGCCAGCCGCGCATCGCCAACGTCTACGGCGGCGGCAACGGCGCCTACAACTACCACATGCCCGACCGTCCGGAATACAGCGACTTCGAGCCGGTGTGCATGAGCAACGTGGTCGACAACCGCCCGGTGCAGCACTCCTCGTTCATCGACATCCACACCAGCGGCGGCTACATCGACACCGTCTTCGGCGGCGGCAACGGCGTGGGCGTGAGCGACATTGTGCGCGTCCTCTTCAACGTAAATGACACATGGCTGGCTGCACACCCCACAACCTCATCAGTGGGTACTATCTTCGGCGGCAACAACCGCGACGACATGACCAAGTGCGTGCCCATCATCGACCTGAGGGCCGGCGTGGCGGAGAACGTCTACGGCGGCGGCAACGCCGGTTCGATGCGCGGCAGCGAGGAGTTCGAGGACGTCTGCCTCAACAAGGTGGAGAACGTCTCGACCTACGTGAAGATCCAGTCGACCGATGTGACCATCAAGCAGAACGTCTTCGGCGGCTGCCGCATGGCCGATGTGGAAAACATGGCCTACGTGGACATTCGCGGCACCAACGACGCGGGCGTGCAGTACGTCTACGGCGGCAACGACATCGCCGGCACGGTGTACGGCAACACGCGCGTGGACGTCAGCGGCGGCACCGTACACAACATCTGGGGCGGCTCGAACGGCTACTACCAGTACCAGCCCATCGACCCGCGCGAGGACGAGAACGTCTACGCCTACGGCAACACGTCGTTCACCGGCACACCGATCGCCACCCACACCACGGGCGAGCCCTATGTGGACAGCGCGACGGTGAACCTGTTCGGCGGCACCATCAAGACGAGCGTCTACGGCGGTGGCCGCATGGGCGACGTGCGTGCCACGACGGTGATGGTGGACAACCAGGCCTGCAGCACGCGCCCGCTGACCATCGAGGGCGCCATCTACGGCGGCGGCGAGGGCAACTGGGCCCACCTGGACCAGCCGCGCCGCGGCAACACGGGTGAGAACACCACCAGAACGGCCAGCGGCCCGTCGGCTGTGGGTGCCACGCACGTACACCTGAAGAGCGCCACCAACCTGACCAGCGCCACCGCCTACGGCGGCGGCCGCGGCGGCGATGCCTACAACACCTATATTACACTCTACCCCACGTGGACGCAGCCCTTCAACGCCATTTACGGCGGCTGCTGGGGCTCCGACGTGAAGGGACACACCAACGTGATCCTGGACGGCGTGACGCAGCCCCGCGAGAACTCCGTCACCGCCGCGCAATACACCGCCCGCAACGTCTACGGCGGCAACGACTTCACCGGCAACGTCTACGCCAGCAACATCACCGTCAACAGCGGCACCTACGGCAACATCTACGGTGCGGGCGACGGCTTCGGCGGCATGGGCGGCGAGGGCGAAGACGACGGCACCATCGCCGGTATCGGCAGCGAGGCCGGCTCCTACTCCACCTACTACAGCAGCAACACCTATGGCACGGGCCTCACGGTGCCCAACACCGAATATGTACACATCGACGTCAACGACTGCCGCATCACGGGCAACCTCTACGGCGGCGGCAAGCTGGGCACCACCTTCAGCTACCAGAAGGACGCCCAGGGTGCATACGAGCTCAGCGCTGGCAAGAAGATCGCCGACACCTCGATGACTACGGCCACGGCCTACGCCGACCCGGAGAAGTACAGCTACATCATCGTCAACGTGCATGGCGGCGTGTTCGATAACAATATCTTCGCCGGCGGCTCGGGCCGCATCGGCGGCAACCCGCTGGTCTACGGCTTGAAGATGCTCAATATGGAAGGCGGTGTCGTGGGTACGTCGATCTACGGCGGCTCGGCCAACGTGAGCGACGGCTACGGCCGCGAGTGCATCGACACGAACACCACCACCAAACGCCCCTCGTCGGTGATCAACATGACGGCCGGCACCATCGGCCACTCGGTCTACGGCGGCGGCTACAAGGGCGTCATCCGTGGCTCGGCCTACATCAACGTGGGTCTTGACGCCATCGACAAGTGCGAGCTGTGGAACAAGACCATCCAAGGACAGACCAACGCCTACGCCCTCTTCAAGCCGGGCGCCGACGGCGGCCACGTGCCCGCCTTAGCGGCATTGGTCAGCACCAACCCCCTCACCATCAACCAGTCGATCTACGCCGGCCCCAACTGGGGTAACAGCTCGGGCATGGCCGACTTCAGCGCCCCCGGTGTGTTCGGCGGCGAGACGCGCATCTTCGTGGACGGCAACGGCTACAACACCGGCGGCGAAGACATGAAGCCCGTGATGTACATCATTGGTTCCATCATCGGCGCCGGCACCTCGGCGGCGGGCGGCGACCTGTACAGCCGCATCGACGTGCGCAACTACGGCCATGTGGGCGACAACTGCCGTCCCACCCGCGAGCTGAAGGCCATCCAGCGCGCCCACAGCCTCTGGCTGAACAATACGGCCATCCTCTACACCGGTTCCACCGACGCCATCACGGCCTACCTCAGCAACCAGATCACCCTGAACCGTTTGGACACCCTGAACACGGTGGGCTACAACGTGATTGACGTGGACTACGCCATCATCAACATCGGCGAGGTGAACTACTATAATCAGGTGAACTACCCCTACTACCCGCGCGACCTGGCGGCGAACGCCAACCTGGCCCGCAGCAACAACAACAACGCGCTCTGCAACGTAGACGCTCCCACCTACATCTGCGACCAGTTGGGCCACCTCAACAAGACGACCAACGCCTACACCGCCTTGGTGGTCAACGACGGTATCAACATCGACTTCATCAAGCCCAACGGCAAATATTCGGAGATTCACGGCTTCGCCTACCTGCTGGCCCCGAAGAACAGCAGCGCCGTGGTCACGGCAGCGCCCAAGTTCGGCACCCGCAATCCAGACAATGGTGGCTTCATCACCGTCTGCGACGCCCTGCTGCAGGTCATTACCAGTAGCAATGATTACATACTCAATTGGGGTACACCCACCGCAGAACAGCTGAACAACGGAGCGGAATACCCCTACTACAACTACAGCTCGATGTACCGTGTGTGGACGCTGGGCGACGGCACGCGGCGCCGCTTCGCCGTGGTGCAGGCCCACTCCAACCCCGACAATCCTCTGGCCGACAACAAGAAGATCACCCTGGAGGGCGACGAGGTCAAGGACTACAACCTGGCCATCGCCCACAGCACGCTGACCCTGCCGCCCACCAAACCGGGACACTACTATAAGATCAACGCACAGAAGGGCGTCGACCTGACCGACGAGAACGAGGAGATGCGCTTGGTGGACAAGAGCTACCTGCCTGTCACCTGGCTCGACACCCTCCCCAACGGAGCCCCGTACCCCAACCACCTGAAAGACCAATGGGGTATCAACTCCGGCACCAGCGCCGCCCATAGCGACAGCCAGGTCGAGCCTGCTGCCCACGGAGAGGTCAAAGCCCTGACGCTCAAAAACACAGGCGTGTCCCTGCAGGGTATCGACTATATCTACAAGAACTCGAACACCCACTTCGGCCTGATGATGGTGTCGGGTGCCAACTTTGCCACCTACACTGCCGAAGACCAAGCCAACGGTCTTATCCCCTCTGGCAGAAGTGTCGGCGACATGAAAGCTCCCAACGAGTTCAAGGACACCACTACCTGGTACGGCGGTACCACCCTCTCGGGCAACAGCCACGTGAACGTGGTCTCGAACTTCTCCACCGCCCAGGTGGGCGCCAACGAGAACGTGTCGCCCGAGCTGGATCTCTACATGCTCTACGACAATCGCTTCAGCCACACCATCCTCGGCACCGTCACGCTGCAGCTTGACGAGTACGACGAGACCGGAGTGAACCTGAACAAGCCCATCGAGGTGGAGATCACCCTCAGCACGGTGCTGGAGGAGTTCACCGACATGGAGTACGAGGTGCTGGCCATGTACAACGAAGGCCGCACCAACATGTTCGAGCGCAAGGTGGTGCTGCCCGCCACGCTGCAGACCCGCGAGGTGTACCTCGAGGGCATCACCTGGGCCCCGACCGACAACAACGGCAACTGGCTCAGCTCGGCCTCCGACCCCAACAACAACAACTTCTACATGACCGACAAGGAGGAGCAGATCACCGGCAACACCGTCCTCGAGGCCAACCGCTTCGGCATGGAGCTCTATGTGACCGACAACGTGTCGAACACGCTGACCACCTCGGTGGGTTGGTTCACTCAGATCATGACCGTCGACAAGAAGAAGAACCTCTACACCCTGGCCGGCTACACCGCCGACAAGAAACGCGTCACCGGCACCAACGAGGATGCCTACTATGAAAGCGGCAGCGACACCATTTACGACCAAAAGATCAACAGTAACGCCTCCACGCTCGGCGAGCCGCTGGGTACCCTCGACGGCCGCGGCGAGGCCGCCGTGGTGGTGCGACTCAACTTCGACGGCAGCCGCATCTACCCGGATACTGATGGCAAGGGCTACGTGGGCAAGGTGGTGATGCACCTGGTGAGCTACAACAGCGAGAGCGAAAAACGGCCGGAGGATGCCAACCACTTCGACCTGACGGTCTACGTGAAGACCCGCGCCCACGGCGACACCATCTACTTGGCCACCGCCCAGAACAGCATCATGCGCAACGGCATCACCATGCAATCGCACTCCAGCAAACCTGATCCCTCACTCACCCCCGACTGCGGCAAGCATCCCGACGACTACCTGCACACCTTCCAGGAGGCCTTCACCGGCCCCTACCAGGAGGGCGACGTGATTGCCATCCTCGACGAGGTGGTGATCCCCGACAACACGCAGGTCTTCATCAAGGGCGAGGAGTACATGCCGGTGCAGGTGATCCGCTACAGCGGCCACCACCACAGCTTCCCCGGCGAGAAATGCGCCTACCGCGGCCCGATGATTACGGTTGACGGCGACAATGCCGCCTTCACCTCGCGTTGCATCGAGTTCAACGGCAGCATGCTCACCAAGACCAAGCCCAAAATCGTGGGTACGAAATGGGATGAAAACATAGCGAATATAGATGCCTGGATAACCGCTCACCCCACCGACACGTGGGACGGTATGTCCATCAGCGACTGGGTTACCAAACACCCCAACCTGCTGACCGACTTCACAGTTTCGGGCAGCACAGTGCAGGGCAGCTACGACAAGTTTGCCGACACCCTGAAAGTCGTCGGTCCCATCATCGCTGCCAAGAACGGCGCCACCGTCACCCTGCAGAACGGCACCGCGGTGGAGCACAACTTCAACAAATATGAAGGAGCCGACCACAGCAAGATGGGTGCCATCAGCGTCACGAACGGCAGCGTCCTGAACCTGATCAACAATGTGACCATCAAGGAGAACCTGAGCTTTAAGCTGACCGGCGACACCCGCGAGCACCCGATGAACGGCGCCGTCTATGTCGACGGCGGCTCAGTGTGGCTGCTCTCGCCCACCAGCAAGGGCACCGCCACCGTGGCCAACAAGAACCTGCAGTTGGCGGATACCAACAATCATGAGTATTACGCACTTGACCGGATCAACATCAAAGGCCTTGCCGACGCCCAGAATGTACACTACTCCTTCCAGGAGAACAACCTCTACAACCCCTCAGGCGACCTGACCAACGCCAACTTCACCCTGGCCAACGTCTACCTGACCCGTACGCAAGAGTCCAACGACCTGACCGACCAGCAGAGCGACCTGATCTACATCTCGTCGCTGCCCAACGCGGGCACGAAGATCGGCATCAGCAAGTGGTTCCCCGGCCCGACGGAGCGCGACACCATCCAGGTGGTCTTCCAGTCGAGCGCCACCCAGCTGAAGGAGGCCGTCTACACGAACAACAACTTCTCGTCCGACGACGGCTACAACATCTTCTACAACTACGGTGTCAACACCACGCGTGCCTACCTGCACCGCTGCGCCACCTTCAACTACCAGCAGGGCACCGGCATCGCCAACTTCGTCAAGTACATCGAGAGCACCCCCCACGATGTCGGCTTCTTGAGCGACCGCGCACTGGACTACCATGTGCTGCCCGATGCCAGCTGCCCCACCGGCGGCGACACGCTGCTCTACCGTCTGCAGGGTGGTTTCTTCCCCTACACCTACACCTGGTATGACCAGAACAACGGCGGCGCCGAGTACCGCACCCGTACCACCACCGGCACCGACCTCGAGATCAACAGCCAGGTCAAGAACCACATCTTCGACGGTGTGCGTCAAGCCGTGGTCGACAGCCTGGTCACCCCGCCGGTCAACATCCCGTACACCGAAACCGACGGCAACTACCACTACACAGTCAGCGCCACCGATGTCACCGGCTTCTGCACCCTGACCAAGGAAGTGGAAGTGGTGTTGAGGAAGGTCGATAACAGCAACATTGATTACACCGCCAACTGGAGCGACAATGCCGCTGTCGACCTCGAGGTCAACCCTGCCGGCAAGAACCCCTACAACGGTACCAAAGCCACGGGCGAGCGCACCTATAAGGCCATCAAGATCACGCCCTCTGTGTCGCCCAACACCAGCTACGGCAACATCGTCGCCGCCGTGGGCACTGAGATTTTCGACACCGATGTTCCGACCAGCGGCCTGCAGGCTCTCTCGTTCTGCGAGGGCGACGTGATCCGCTTGGCCACCGCAGCCAAGCCCGGCCATCAGTTCGTCATGTGGGACTTCTCGCCCTTCTACAGCACGCCGACCACCTATGTGGTGCCGTCGGCCAGCACGAGCGTGATTGCCTACTACAGCCCCACCGACTACTGGGTCGACGTGGTCAAGGACTCGGTGAAGGCCGGTGCCACCTACCACAACAACTACTACTACACGGCCCGCCCGAGCGGTGCCGGCTACGTCACCCTGCACAATGGCGACGTACACATCTACAACGAGAACGGCCTGGCCTGGTTCATCAGCGTGGTGAACGGTCTGAACGGCGCACAGGCGCGTCCCTTCTTCTTCAACAACGTCTACCTGCACGACAAGACCGGTGGCTACGACATGGCGGCCCACAAGTGGACCCCCGTGGGTACGCAGCAGCACCGCTTCCGCGGCCGCTTCCTCGGTGTCAGCTCGGCTGAGACCGACACCGCCCGGTTGGCCGATGGCAGCTTCGTCAGCATCAAGCACCTCATCGTCGACGAACCCGACCTGAACGAAGTGGGTATGTTCGCCTTCCTCGACTCGGCCACGGTGCAGAGCATCAAGCTCGAGGCCGCCCTGATGCGAGGTGCCCAGTATGTGGGCACGCTGGCCGCCAAGTCGGTCCAGTCCAAGGTGCTCAACGTCGCCGTCATCGACAGCCTGGAAGGCGAGACCAGCAGCACCACCATCCTGACCACCCACCACGTGAGCGGCGGTATGGTGGCCCAGGCCGAGAAGAGCACCATCGACCGGTCGAGCACCTCGGCCAAGTATGTGGGCAACGCCGTCTACAGCGGCGGTATGGTGGGCTACAGCTTAGGCAGCAAGATCAAGAACAGCTACATGCGCAACATCAACCGCATGGATGCCGTCTACCTGGGCGGTGCCGTGGGCTATGCCGACCAGTCGACCACCATCACACCGAGCGGCTCGCGCGGCCGCAAGAGCGGCAGCGACGACAACCGCACCTTCATCACCAACAACTACGTACACACCCTCAACCAGGGCCACAACCAGCGTGTGGGTGGTCTGGTGGGCTACGCCAAGAACACGGTGATCGAGAACAACTACGTCTACGGCAACCTCAGCGGCGACGCCACCGAGGGCGGTGTGGGCGCCGTGCTCGACGAAGGCAGCAGCGCCGACTACAACTACTACGCCAGCAACGCCACGAGCAAGGCCGTGGGCCAGACGCGCAACAACGCCGTGTCGACCCACAGCAGCGCCTTCAGCGGCAGCGGCAACCAGGTGACCCTGGAGAACAGCACCCACGGGGTGAACAACCTGACGCGGACGCTGAACCTCTGGGTGCGCGCCCACGGCAGCGACCACCGCACCTGGCGCAGCGACCTGGAGGGCGTCAACCACGGCTACCCGGTGTTCGGCACGCCCGACATGATCCCGGTCAGCGAGGAGCTCACCGTCGAGGGCTGCGACAGCGTGGAGTGGGACGGCACGACCTACCTCTTCGACGACGAGGTGGTGAGCCACATCGTCGACTCGGCCCTGATGGTGGACAGCACGCACACCCTCCACATCGTGGTCCACCACTCGACCCGCGAGCAGGTGAGCGACAGCGTCGACCTGGGCAGCTCCTACAGCGGCTACGGCTTCTACCTGACGGCCACCGAGGTGGCCCTGCTGCGCGAGACGATGCAGCTGCACGGCTCGACAACCATCGTGCTGAGCGACACGCTGCAGAGCGCCCTGACGGGATGCGACAGCATCATCACCCTGCAGCTCTCCGTCAACAGCCAGCAAGGCATCGTCGAGACCCCGGCTGAGTTCCAGCTGCGTGTCTACCCGAACCCGACCACCTCGCGCGTCACCATCGAAGCCACCGAGGCCATCAGCCACGTGGAGCTCTACGACAACGAGGGTCGCCGCCTGCAGGACTACAACACCCGCCAGAACGACAACATCACCATCGACGTCAGCCACTATCCCACGGGTGCCTACTACCTGCGGGTGCATACAGCCGACAATGTCACGATCCAAAAACTGATCAAGAAATGAAGAAACGCTATGTAAAACCCACCTTGGAGGCCTACTCCTACAGCGCCGAACAGGGCTACAACATGACTGTAGCCCTGGAGAAGGACTATGTACTGATCCAGGGACACGACGAGGACACCCGCCGCGCCTCGGAAGAATTCACCGAGTACACCGACAACGGCGGCCAGTTCACCACCGGCGAGTGGGAATGGTAGGTGAGTTAAGAGTTATGAGTTAAAAGTTATGAGTTTAGGGTTAGATTGCTATACAAAGCTAACAAAACTAAAGAATATGTATATGAAACATTTCAAGATAGCCGCCTTGCTGCTGACATCGCTGTTGGCGCTGACGGCCTGCGAGGACGATCAGGTGGCCCGCTACGACTTCACCGCCACCGTCGAACAGATGGCGTCGGAAAACAACAACTCGAAGGTCTACCTGCTCAACGAAGAATGGATCTACTGGGAGATCGGCGATATGATCAGCATCGGCTGCGACCAGGGCATCCCCGAGACCACCGACGGGAGCCCCAAGGGCAGTGCCTACCTGACGGGCGCCAGCGGCGACTATGAGAACTACAACGGTTCCTTCGCCACCACCCTCAACTGGGGCGCCAAGTACTTCCTCGGCCTGCACCCCTACGACGCTGCAAACGTCATCACGCAGCAAGCGGCGGGCAACGCCAACTTCACCACGATCAAGCTGCGCCTGAAGCCGGTGCAGACCTACCGCACCGACGAGAAAGGCGACTACACCTTCGACCGTCAGGTGCTGCCGATGGTGGCCTGGTACGGTGGCGAGTGGACTTCGTCGCCCTACACCGCCTTCAACCTCGACTTCCGGTCGCTGGCCGGCCTGGTGCGCCTGCAGTTCTACAACAAGACCACCGACGCCAACATCACCAGCATCGTGGTCACGGAAATCAGCGACAGCCCCAAGCAACTCTGCGGCATGTTCGACGTGAAGAACTACAAGACCTACGATCCCCACTTGGAGAGCGCCGCCAACACGACTGAGACCCAGACCATCACCCTCAGCATGCCCGGTGCCACCACCGAGAACCCCGGGAACGGCAACCTGGCCTTCGCCACCAACGACCTCAAGAGCTTCTACCTGGTGCTGCCGGCTGTCGCCGGACGCGAAACCACCATCAACTACAAGCTCCAAGTCACGGTCAACACCGACCGGGGCAGCTTCACCAAGAATGTCACTGTCCCCGTGCGGCGCAACGGCATCACCTACCTGCAGGCCATCGGCATCACGGAGTGGGACGGCTCGTCGTCGCGCACCGAGCCCGGCCTGGTGGGCAACGGCACCCAGGAGCGCCCCTTCAAGATCTACAACATCAAAGACCTGCGACACCTCCGTGAATGCTTCGAATACCCTGACGGATCGGGCAACGTCTACATCAACGGCCAGCAAGTGACGGCCGACACCTGGTTCCGCATCATGCGGTCGGACATCAAGCTCAACAACAACAACTGGTCCTCCGGCATCAGAAACTTCAAAGGTCACATGACCTACTACTCTAATGCGGCGGGAGCGGGATCCCGCGTCACCCATGGCATCACCAACCGGAGCTGCCGCCCCCTGTTCCACAGCATCAGCGCCGACGGCCACGTGAAAGGGCTGGCCATCGTCACCGACAGCCTGTTAGACTTCAACAACTTAGGCAGCGGCAATGACTACTCCCCCCTCTGCAACACCAACAACGGTACCATCGAGGACTGCCGCAACATCTCGCCCTCCTCCGGAGTGACAGATGAAAACAAGCGTTTCGAAGGCAGAACGGGCCAGGGCAGCTGCTATGCCGGTATCTGCGTCGAGAACCGCGGCACCATCGTCGGCTGCGACTGTGCCGTGATCCGAGATCTCAACAATAGCAGCCGCTTTGCCGGCATCTGCTACAACAACAACACGGGCACCATCAAGGCCTGCGTGCTGGCTTCGCCGGCATCGATCTCGGGCGCCACCCGTGCCGGCGGCATCTGCTACAAGAACGAGGGCGTCGTCGAGGACTGCTACAGCGACATCAGCTACAACAACACCGCCAACGGTAGCACCCATTGGGGCGGTATCGTATACCAAAACGCGGGCGGCAGCTCGCACATCGTCCGCCACTGCTACCTGAGCGCCAACGCCATCATCCGCACCAGTGGCAACGTAGGTGCCATCGTGTGCGAGAACAACGCCAACGTCGACTACTGCCGCAACGAGAGCAGCTCGCTGTACGGTTCGAACGTGGGCGGCATCGTGGCCACCCTCGCCGGTGGCGAGGTGCGCAACTGCTACGTCGACGACTCGGCGCTCTTCATCACCCTCTACCCCGCCAGCGGCACACATAGCGCGGGCGGCATCGTCGCCGAGCAGACCGGCGGCAGCATCAGCAACTGCTACAGCTTGGTGAAGCACTTCGTGGTCAGCAGCACCGACGCCACGGGCGTCTATGGCACCCTCGTGGGCCGCATCACAGCCCCCACGGCCACGGTCAACAACTGCTATGCCCTCGAGGTCGACGCGGCCACGCCGCAGTTCTACGGCACCAAGACCAACGGCACCCTGACCCACTGCTACCTGGTGGGCGGCACACAGACCGACGTGACCAGCATCAGCCCTGTCAACAACACCACACTGGGCACCCTGCTCACCAACCTCAACGCCAACAAGCCCGCCAACGGCAACACCTGGCTCCGTGGCGCCAGCACCGACAAGAGCGCCCCCATGCTGGCGGCCCCCACCGGCACGAAACAACGTCGCAGATAAACCAAGACAGCAACCACCCATGAGGCACCCTATTCTCACACTCCTGATTCTGCTGGCCTGCACGTCGGTGCAGGCCCAACAGGCCGACACGTCGAAGTGGGACTTCCACCTCTCGACGGGCAGCAGCGTGGCCGCCGGCTTCGGCCGCACACAGGCTCTGGGGTGGGTGGCGCCGTCGTTCGAGGTGAAGCCCACCAGCCGCCTCACCGTCAGCAGCGGCCTCATGGCCGCCGCCGACCTGCTGCCGGCCGACTTCAGCCTCAAGGGCTACGGCGACCGCAGCCTGGCACCGCGACGCCAGGGCACGCGTCTCCACGCCTTCTGGGCCAAGGCCGAATACCAAGTCAACGACCGGCTGTGGCTCTGGGGCGCCGTGGCTCATGTAGGCGGCATCGCACAGCCCCTCTGGCTCGACCGCAGCCTGCCGCTGCAAGCCACGGCAGTCAGCGGCGGATTCAGCTATGCCGTCACCGACCGAAGCCTCTTCGAGATGCACTTCCACTTTATTAAAGACAACAGCCCCATAGGACCTATAAGCCCCATAAGCCTTATAAGTCCTATAGGGCCTATAGGGCCTATGAGTCCAATAAGTCCTATGGGCCTCTGGGACCCTCTTGATTTGTAAAACCACTCTATGGAATACAACACCCAACGCGAAAAACTCAGGATCAACGACTACGGTCGCAACGTGGTCAAGATGATCGACTACGCCCGACAACTCGACACCAAAGAACAACGCACACGGATGGCCAACGTGATCATCGGCGTCATGGCCCACCTCAACCCCAAAGTCAAGGAACGCACCGACTACAAGCATATCCTGTGGGACCACCTGATGATCATGGCCGACTACAACCTCGACGTCGACTGCCCCTACACCATCAACCGCGAGGAGACCGAGAGCTTCCACCCCCACCGCATAGCGCTGCGCAACAGCCAGATCCGCTACCGCCACTACGGACGCGCCTTAGAGGATATGATCGCCGCCGTGGCCGCCATGCCCGAAAGCGACGAACGCACACGGCTCACGGCCCAGATCGCACAGACCATGAAACGGCAGTACCTGCAGTGGAACCGCGACACCGTGGACGACAAGCTCATCGCCGACCAGCTGTATGAACTCAGCGGCGGACGCCTGACGCTGCCCGAGGGCTTCCAGTTCCGCGACTCGAAGGAGCTCCTCAGCGCCATCGCCGCCGCCGCCCCCAAGCCCGAGAGCAAGAAAAAGAAGAAAAAGAAGAAAAAAAATTAAAAATTAAAAATTGGGTCTATAATACCCATTAGACCCATAAAACCCATTAGACCCATAAGACCCACCAAATAAAACAAACATCATGGCCAGTTTCGAGATTACGGGAGGACGCCGACTGAAGGGCGAGATCGTGCCCCAGGGCGCCAAGAACGAGGCGCTGCAGGTGCTCTGTGCCGTGCTGCTCACCTCGGAGAAGGTGCGTATCAGCGACGTGCCCGACATCCGCGATGTCAACCGTCTGATCGACCTGCTCAAATTGCTGGGCGTCAACGTGCGCCAGGACATCACCGCCACCACCGAGAGCGGCCGCACCTTCGAGTTCCAGGCCGACCAGGTCAACCTCGAGGTGCTCGACAGTCCCGAATACCGCGAACAGGCCGGCACCCTGCGTGGCAGCATCATGCTCGTAGGCCCCCTGCTGTCGCGCTTCGGCCACGCCGTGGTGCCCCAACCCGGAGGCGACAAGATCGGCCGCCGCCGACTGGACACCCACTTCATCGGCATGGAACGCCTCGGCGCCGAGGTGCAGTACAAACGCGGCGCCTACACCGTCGACGCCAAGCACCTGAAAGGATGCTACATGCTGCTCGACGAGGCCTCCGTCACCGGCACGGCCAACCTCGTCATGACCGCCGTCATGGCGCGCGGCACCACCACCATCATGAACGCCGCCTGCGAACCCTACGTCTACCAGCTGTGCCACATGCTCAACTCGATGGGCGCCCGCATCAGCGGCGTGGGGAGCAACCTGCTCACCATCCGTGGCGTGCGCGAGCTGCACGGCTGCCAGCACCGCCTGCTGCCCGACATGATCGAGGTGGGCTCCTTCATCGGCATGGCCGCCATGACCCAGAGCGACCTCACCATCCGCAACGCCCAGGTGCAGCATCTGGGCCTCATCCCGCAGGTCTTCCGACGCCTCGGCATCGAGGTGTGGCAGAAGGGCGACGACCTCTACATCCCCGCCCAGGAGCACTACGAGATCGAACGCTTCATGGACGGCAGCATCATGACCATCGCCGACGCCCCCTGGCCGGGATTCACCCCCGACCTCATCAGCATCGCCCTCGTCGTGGCCACCCAGGCCAAGGGCAGCGTGCTCATCCACCAGAAGATGTTCGAAAGCCGCCTCTTCTTCGTCGACAAGCTGATCGACATGGGCGCCCAGATCATCCTCTGCGACCCCCACCGCGCCACCGTCATCGGACTGGACCGCGAGCATAAACTGAGGGGTGTCCGCATGGCCTCGCCCGACATCCGGGCCGGTGTGGCCCTGCTCATCGCCGCCCTCAGCGCCGACGGCAAGAGCCGCATCGACAACATCGAACAGATCGACCGCGGCTACCAGCATATCGACGAGCGCCTGCGGCGCCTCGGAGCCGACATCAGACGCGTATAACCCCCTACCCCACTGTCACCTACCAGCAAAGCACTGCCATCATGAACTTCCACCTCTTCAAGAAGAACAACAACCCACGGCCCATCTTCGCCACCTTGGGTACCGATATGCATTGCCACCTCATTCCGACCGTCGACGACGGGTCGAAATGTATCGAGGAGAGCATCAACTGCCTGCAGACCCTCCAGGCCGTAGGGTACAAGAAGGTATATATCACCCCCCATTTCTGCGTGCCGCGCTTCCCGAACGACGAGGACGACATCGTGCGTCGCTACGGCCAGCTGCGCCAGGCCGCCGCCGAAGCGGGCATCGAGATCGAGATGGCCGGCATCGCCGGCGAATACCGCATCGACCGGGGCTTCGCCCAACGCCTCGAGCAACCGCGCTTCCTGAAGATCAACGACAAATACCTGCTCGTCGAACTCTCGCTCCACGAGCAGATGCCGGGATGCGACGAGATGATCTTCGAACTGCAGACCCGCGGCTACGAGGTCATCCTGGCCCACCCCGAGCGCTACCCCTACCTCAACATCAACGGCAGCCGCATCGAGCAGCTGCTCAACCAGGGGGTCTACCTCCAGAGCAACGTGCTGTCGCTCGGCGGCTTCTACGGCGAGGAACCCAAACGGAGGGCCCTGACCATGATCGACCGCGGGTGGATCAGCTTCCTGGGCACCGACACCCACAACAACCTCTACGCCCAGGCCCTCAGCGACCTCAGCCGTAGCCGCAAGATGGAACGCCTCCTCGAGAAGCACCAGTTCATGAACCACACACTGTGAAAACGATTTAACAAACACCAACACAAATAAAAACCCGAACCGTTATGAAAAAGTTATTCTTGGCCCTCATGGCCGTTGCCGCCCTGTTGGGCGTGTCGTGTACCAAAGACGAAACCACCCTCACCGGCCGCTGGGAAGCCCCCCGCATGGCCGACACCCCTGACGACATCGCCTTCGTGGCCCTCTTCGGCGAGCAGAACCTCGACCTCTACATTATCGCCTGGGGCCAGCACCTGAAAGGGACCTACACCTGGAACAACGACGTGGTGACCTACCACATCACCGAAGCCTCCCAGGCCTACACCAACGTGGCCTACGACGAGGAGGGGAACATGACCAACTGGGAGTGGATGGCCGGCAACCTCGACGCCAGCACGCTCACCCTTGCGAGCGGCTACAGCTGGTACCCGATGACCGACGCCGAACTGGCGCGTGCGCGCGAGGACTTCGGCTCGTTCACCTTCAAGGTGGACGGCACCACGGCGACAAGCACCCTGGTGGGCATCGAAAACGTGACTTTCAACAAAGTAAACTAACCCGTAATGAACACACTCAATGCCGTCTCGCCCGTCGACGGGCGCTACCGTGGCAAGACCGAATGCCTGGCCCCCTACTTCTCCGAAGGGGCTCTGATTAAATACCGCGTCCGCGTGGAAGTGGAGTACTTCATCGCGCTGGCCGACCGCCTCAAAACCCAACGGCCCCAGCTGGCCGCCGTGGCCGACCGCGCCGAGGAGCTGCGCGACATCTACCGCCACTTCACCGACGACGATGCCCTCAGCATCAAAGAAATCGAGAAGACCACCAACCACGACGTCAAGGCCGTCGAGTACTTCCTCAAGGGGCGCTTCGACCAGATGGGCCTGGCCGACCTCAAGGAATTCATCCACTTCGGCCTCACGTCGCAGGACATCAACAATACCAGCGTGCCGCTGAGCATGAAGGAATGCTGCAGCGTGGTGCTGCTGCCCGCCTACCGGCGTGTGCTGGCCATGCTCGACGAGAAAGCCGCCGAGTGGCGCGACATCCCGATGCTGGCCCACACCCACGGCCAGCCGGCCTCGCCGACCACGCTGGGCAAGGAGTGGGGCGTCTTCGCCTATCGCCTGCGCCGCCAGCTCGACGAGCTGGAGCGCCTGCCCTTCACCGCCAAATTCGGCGGCGCCACGGGCAACTTCAACGCCCACCTGGCCGCCTTCCCCGACGTGGACTGGCGCGCCTTCGGCAACGACTTCGTGGCCAACCACCTCGGCCTCGAACGCCAGCAGCTGACCACACAGATCGAGAACTACGACATGATGGCCGCCTGGTTCGACGCCTGCAAGCGCCTCAACGTCATCCTCATCGACCTCTGCCGCGACGTGTGGACCTACGTCTCGATGGAATACTTCAAGCAGCGCATCAAAGCCGGCGAAGTGGGCTCCAGCGCCATGCCCCACAAGGTGAACCCCATCGACTTCGAGAACGCCGAGGGCAACCTGGGCCTGGCCAACGCCATCTTCGAGCACCTGAGCCACAAGCTGCCCGTCTCGCGCCTGCAGCGCGACCTGACCGACAGCACCGTCAGCCGCAACATCGGCGTGCCCGTCGCCCACACCCTCATCTCGCTGGCCTCGCTCGAGAAAGGCCTCGGCAAGCTGCTCCTCAACGAGCAGGCCCTCTACCGCGACCTGGAGAACAACTGGGCCGTGGTGGCCGAAGCCATCCAGACCATCCTGCGCTCGGTGGGCTACCCCAACCCCTACGAAGCCCTGAAGCAGCTGACCCGCACCAACGAGAAGGTCACCGCTCAGACCATCAGCGCCTTCGTGGACACCCTCGAGGTGTCGGACGAGGTACGCCAGCGCCTGAAGAAGATCACGCCGCACAACTACATCGGCTACACCCTCTGACCGCGAGGCACTCCCCCTCCACGCTGCACCCGGCAGGCCCGCCTGCCATCATCGCGACGGGCCTTCACACACTCTCACATGGTACTGAATAAAACGCACCACGATGTTAATCAAGAATATAACATACAGATACGCCAAGCCTTACAGTGCCCGTGGGGTGCTGTATTTGCTCTTGGTCGTGCTGAGCGTGGTGTTCACCATGGCCACGGCGCTGTCGGTGGCCGACTTCCTGAAGATCCTCTTCGGCGAAGAAACCGCCACGGCCGCCACCACCGGCAACCTGGTGGCGCAGTGGCTCGAGGGACTCTACCGGTGGCTGATCGGCTTCGGCCGACTGAATGCGCTGCTGCTCTTCTCGGGGATCATCTTCGTGCTCTACACCCTGAAGAACATCTTCGGCTACTTAGCGGCAGCCACAATAGGCACCCTGCGCGTACTTATCGTGCGCGACATCCGCAACGACCTTTTCCACAAAGCGATGCGGCTGCCCGTGGCCTACTATGACCGTCACCGCAAGGGCGACGTGCTGGCCCGCTTCGGCAGCGACATGGTGGAATACGACGACAACATCCTCGGCTCGATACAGATGCTGCTGACCGCGGTGGTGGGCATGGTGCTCTACTTAGCCATGCTGTTCTACCTCAACGTCAAACTGACACTCTTCGTGCTCTGCATGCTACCCCTGGTGGCCTTCGTCATCTCGAGCCTCTCGCGCCGCCTGAAGCGCAGCTCGAAGGCCGTGCAGGAGATGAACTCGCGCCTCATATCGCTCACCGACGAGACCATCGGCGGCCTGAAGGTCATCAAGGCCTACACGGCCATCGACTTCAGCAACAGCCGCTTCCGCTCCTACAACCGCGACTATGCACGGCGCCGCACAGCCATGTACCGCCGCATCTATGCCGCCTCGCCCGTCAGCGACTTCTTAGGCAACGTGATCGTGGTGGGCATCCTGCTCTTCGGCTCGCTGCTCATCATGCGGGGCGACCACGGCCTGACGGCCGACCTCTTTATCAGCTACGTGATGATGTTCGTGCTGATGATACCGCCGGCCAAAGACCTCTCCACCGCCGTGTCGCAGATCAAGAAAGGACGTGCCTGCGAGGAGCGGGTGGCCGCTTTCCTGTCGGAAGAGGAGGAGCCGTCCATGCCGGCCCGGCCGGCCGCCGCGAGCCGGACGGACACCCCCCTGGTGGAGCTGCGGAACGTGACCTTCGGCTACAGCCCCGACACGCCGGTGCTGCACGAGGTGAGCCTCCGCGTTATGCGGGGCCGCACCGTGGCGCTCGTGGGTGCCTCGGGCAGCGGCAAGTCGACCATCGCCGACCTCATCGGGCGCTACTACGACATCCAGGGCGGCAGCCTGCTCTTCGACGGCGTGCCGGTGAACGAGTGGCCCTTGGCCGACCTGCGGCGCCGCATCGGCGTCGTGGCACAGGACACCCTGCTCTTCAACGACAGCGTGGCCGCCAACATCGCCTTCGGACGCCCCGACGCCACCCGCGCCGACATCGAGGCGGCAGCCCGCGCCGCACAAGCCCACGACTTCATCAGCGCCCTGCCCCAGGGCTACGACACCAACCTCGGCGAAGGCGGCAGCCTGCTCAGCGGCGGCCAGCGGCAGCGCATCAGCATCGCACGCGCCCTGCTGCGCAACCCCGAACTGCTGATCCTCGACGAGGCCACCTCGGCCCTCGACACCGAAAACGAACGCCAGCTGCAGCAGACCCTCGACACCGTGCTGCACGACCGCACCGCCCTCGTCATCGCCCACCGCCTGTCGACGGTGCGCAACGCCGACCACATCGTGGTGCTCGACGGCGGCCGCATCGCCGAAGAGGGCACGCACGACCAACTGATGGCCCTCGGTGGACGCTACAGCCACCTGGTGGCCCTTCAATCCGTGGAATGATGAGGCGACATCGGGCACATATCCTGCTACTACTTCTTCTGCTGCTCCCGCTGGCCGCCGGGGCGCAGGAGCCGGTGGCCCCCGTCAGCCGGTGGATGGCCACGGTCGACAGCGCCAGCCAGCAGATCATGCTGCGCTGGCGACCGAGCAGCGACAGCAACACCATGGGCTACCACATCTGCACCGGCATGCCCTGCGTGGACTACGACACCGTCTTCGGACGGTTAGACACCACCTACATCTGCCTTGACCATAGTCCCTTAGAGACACACACCTACCGCATACACGTCTTCGACAGCGCGAGGAACGTCAGCGCCCTGACGCCGCCGTTCGGCAACATGGTGGTGCAGGCCGAGGTGCCCGAATGCGAGACCAGCGTCGACATCAGGTGGAACCCCTACACCGGCATGCCCGACGGGCAACCCTTGTACCGGCTGCAGGTAAAGCTGGAGCCCTTCTACGACCACTACACCGACTTCTACACCACCCGCGACAGCAACGCGCTGCACCACTCCTTCGAGATGTCGGAGGCCGTCACACGCGTCTGGCTGCGCGTCGTGGCCGAAGGCGACAGCGGATGGAGCGCACAGTCGAACATCGTCGCCATTGAACGCCGCACCGTGGACAGCGCATCGGTGGTGGAGATCGACGCGGCGGCCTACGACAGCGTCGACCGCTCCGTGGTGCTGCAGCTGCAGACCGACCCCGACTTCGAATACACCCTCTACCGCAGCATCGACGGCACGCCCTGGCGCGCCATCGCCACCCTCGACGGCGGCACGGCCCGCTATACCGACCGCGACATCGACCCCTACGACTCGCTGCACTGCTACCAGCTGGGGGTCCTCGACGCCTGCGGCATGAACGAGCACTACTCGTCGACCCGCTGCGTGGTGGTGCCCGACCCGCCGCAGCCGGCGGCATGGTTCCCGAACATCATCGTGGTGGGCGGCAGCCCCGACGGATGCTTCCGGCCGGTGCTGCAGGGCCTGAACGGCGACCTGTACGAACTGGCCGTCTACAACCGCAGCGGCATGCTCGTCTACCAGACCACCGACCCCAACGCCGGCTGGACCCCCTCCGACCAGACACCCCAGGGGGCCTACACCTACCGCCTGCGGTGCCGCTACAACACAGAATCCATCAAGACATACACCGGAACAGTACTGTTGATAAAATAAACATCATGAAAATAGCACTCTACTATCGCCACATCGACCCCGACGCCGAACCCTGCCTGCAGCTGTTGACCGAGCAACTGCACCGCCACGGCATCGAGACCTGCGAACTGCGCGACGGCAGCCCTTCGGGGGCGGCCGACGGCTGCGACTTCCTCTTCTCGATCGGAGGCGACGGCACCCTGCTAAGCTCGATCCAGTTCATCGGAAGCGGCGCCCCCGGGCGTTTCCCGCCCGTGCTGGGCATCAATTTCGGCCATCTGGGCTTCCTGACGACCGTGGGACGGGACAACCTCCACGGCGTGGCGGAAAGCCTCCTGAACGGCGATTTCTCGCTCGAAGAGCGCACCCTGCTCCAGCTCTCCACCACCCGTTCCGCGCTCCCCACCCAGTATGCCCTCAACGAGGTATTCCTGCACCGCACAGAGGAGGCGTCGCTCCTCAAAACCGAGGTGTACGTCAACGGCGACTACGTGGCCACCTATGCCGGCGACGGCGTCATCGTGGCCACCCCCACCGGCTCGACGGCCTACTCGCTCTCCTGCGGCGGCCCCATCCTGACGCCCGACTCGCGCTGCCTGCTCGTCACGCCCATCTCGGCCCACACCCTCACCCTGCGCCCCATCATCATCCCCGACACCGCCGACCTGCGCCTGCGCGTGGGCTCCGACTGCTTCCTGGGGCGCGACTCGAGCCGCACCACCCTCGGCGCCGGGACCGAGGTACACCTGCGCCGCGCACCCTTCAGCATCCGGCTGGTGCGTCTGGGCCATCAGAACTTCTACAGCGCCATCCGCGAAAAACTCATGTGGGGCACCGAGGTCAGGGGGTGAGAATAAATTAAAAATTAAAAATTAAAAATTAAAAACTAATAAATAAAAAGTAAAAAAATCAAAAAAAGTAAAAAAATCAAAATAGCCCGTAGGGCTTTCCTTTCAATAGACAATCGCAAACGAAGATGATTCCCCCTGAGGGGCGTGCCTTCAACCGCGGCGGCACGCCCCTCATGGACAGGAAAGCCGAAAAACCACACATACTATTGATAGGCAGCTCCTACGGAGCACATCCTCCCACTTGAAAACCAAAATTTAGAAATCAAAAATAAAAAGATATGCAACAAAAGACTTTGTTTCGGATACTGCTGGTGATCACCTTTATCTTTGCCGGGCTGAACGCCTTCAGCTACCTGATGATGGGGCTGCTGCTGCCCACCATGCAGCAGGTCTACGCCGACAATCCCGGCCTGCTGCCCGAGGAGTTCAACGTGATGATGCAACGGATGTTCGAGATGCCGCGCGGCTACTTCGCCGGGGCCGGCCTGCTCTACGTGCTCGAGGTGCTGGGCGCCGCCCTCATGTGGCGTCTGCGCTGGACGGGCTTCCACTGCTACACCCTCGCCCGCCTGCTGCTCCTGCTCCTGCCGCTGCTCTTCCTCGGTCGCGGCTTCGTGGGGCTGGGCGACGTGATGATGGCGCTCCTCTTCGTGGCCGTCTACTACATGCTCATGCGCCAGCTGACGGCCGACGAGAACCCACCGGCCGCCCCCTCCGACCCGTCGCTGCCCGAACCCCACGACGACACCGGGGAGAAATGACGGCGACAACCTACCGCACACCCTCACAATCTACCGCCCCGTGGGGGACTTTTTCACTGATAATTAAATTTTTTATGTATCTTTGCGCTTGTCATTGCGGGGCGGCGATGCCATGCAATGGCATGATATATTGTTTATTACAAGGAAATTAATAAAGTATAGAGACAATGAAAAAGATTCTTATCGTCGGTGCCGGCGGCCAAATTGGCAGCGAGCTGACACGTAATCTGAGAGACATCTATGGCGACAACAACGTGGTGTGCAGCGACCTGCGTCCGCTGAAGGGCGACCCCTACGAGC
>CAMNIH010000005.1 GCA_946540365.1 uncultured Bacteroidales bacterium | reverse complement strand
CGGCGACTTCGCCATGGTCATGGGCTTCCCCGGCACCACCGACCACTTCCTCACCAGCTACGGCCTCGCCGAGACCATGGACGTCACCAACAAGCTCCGCTACGAGATCCGCACTGTGAAGATCAACATCCTGCGCGAGGAGATGGCCGCCGACCAGGCCACCCGCATCAAATACGCCTCCAAGTATGCCAGCTGCTCCAACTACTGGAAGTACAGCCACGAGCAGAACAAGGCCCTGCGCAACCTCAACACCATGGGCGTCAAGCAGCAGGTGGAGAAAGAATACACCGAATGGGCCCGCTTCCAGAAGGCTCCGAAGTACAACGACGCCCTCGGTCTGATCCGTCAGGGCTATGCCGCCCGCCGCGACGTGGAGGAGGCCCAGCAGTACCTCTACGAGGGCATCCTGGCCGGCGCCGAGGCACCGCTCTTCGCCGCCCGCCTGAGCCGCACCTTCGCCAAGGAACTCGGCGAGGACAAGAAGGCCGACCTCAGCCGCTACCGTGGCTACATCGCCAACTTCTACAAGGACTACGACGAGCAGGTGGACCGCCGTCTGGCTGCCGCCCTCTTCGGCTACGTCTACTCGCACATGGATCCCGCCAAGTGCCCTGAGTTCCTCACCAAAGCCCAGAAGAAGTACAAAGGCGACTGGAACAAGTACGTCGACCAGCTCTACAAGGGCAGCATCTTCGCCAACGCCGAGGCACTGGCCAAGTTCATGGAGAAACCCAACGCCAAGAAGGCCGAGAACGACCCGCTGGCCGCCGTGGGCAGCCAGGCCCTCGACTGCTACCTGGCCCTCAACGCCGCCGTGCCCCAGCAGACCTCGGACAACCTGCAGCGCGGCATCCGCGACTTCACCGACGGCATCCTCCAGATCAACGACGGCAAGAAACTCATGTCGCCCGACGCCAACTCCACCATCCGCCTCACCTACGGCAACGTGATGAGCTACGACCCCAAGGACGGTGTCTCCTACCACTACTACACCACCATGGACGGCATCATCCAGAAGGAAGACCCCGAGAACGCCGAGTTCGAGGTGCCCGCCCGCCTGAAGGAGCTCTATAAGGCCAAGAACTTCGGCCCCTACGCCAACAAGAAAGGCGAGATGCCGACCTGCTTCATCACCAACAACGACATCACCGGCGGCAACAGCGGCTCGCCCGTCATCAACGGCAAAGGCGTCCTCATCGGACTCGCCTTCGACGGCAACAGCGAGGCCATGAGCGGCGACATCGACTTCGAGGAGAACCTGCAGCGCTGCATCTGCCTCGACAGCCGCTACATGCTCTGGGTCATCGACATCTATGCCGGTGCCAAGAACCTCATCGCCGAGATGGACATCGTCCGCTAAAACCCACTGAATGCGACAAATCCAGCGACAGCAACTGCAGCAGAAACTATCACCCCAGCAGATCCAGTTGATGCGTCTGCTGCAGTTGCCCGTCACTGATCTCGAGCAAGCCATCAAGGAGGAGGTAGAGAAGAACCCCCTTCTGGAAGCCGAAGCCACCGACACCGAGCCCCTGCCCGCGGTCGACAACGACATCAGCGACTGGGACGCCCCCGACGACGACGGCTTCGACTACGACTACCGCGAGCACGAAGAGAGCGACCCCAACACCGTACGGCGCGAATTCGTCATCAGCGACACCCTCTCCTTCACCGAACGGCTGCTCGGCCAACTGGCCCTGCGCCCCCTCGACGAACGCCAGCAGACCATCGCCACCGAGATCATCGGCACGCTCGACGACGCAGGCTACCTGGGGCGCGACCTGGCCCTCGTGGCCAACGACCTGGCCTTCCGCCAGGGCATCGAAGCCTCCGACGCCGAGATGGACGACGCCCTCCGCATCGTACAAAGCCTCGACCCGCCCGGCATCGGAGCCCGCAACCTGCAGGAGTGTCTGCTCCTGCAACTCCAGCGCTCCGACCCGCCCGCCGACGATCCCGGGACCCACACCATCGCCATCGCAATCATCCGCGACCATTTCGCAGATTTTGCCAGCCACCGCTACGAGCGCATCTGCGCCGCCCTCGGCATCGACCAGGAGACCTTCCAGCGGGCCGTCGATCTCATTCGGCGCCTCAACCCCAAGCCCGCCGGTTCCTCGGCGGCCGACAGCGACGACGCCGTCGCCATCATCCCCGACATCATTCTCACCCAGCACGACGGACAGCTGCAGTTCTACCTCAACGACAGCCACCTGCCCCGGCTGAGCCTCAACGAATACTACACCGACATGCTGCATGAGATGGAGGCCGCCAAGGGCGACAAAACCACCATCCAGTTCCTGCGGTCCAAGCAGGCCGACGCCCAGGGGTTCATCGACCTGCTCCAGCAGCGGCACGACACCATCGTGCGCGTCATGCGCTACCTCGTCAAACACCAACGCCAGTTTCTGCTCAGCGGCAACCCCGACCTGCTGCAGCCGCTGCGCCAACGCGAGGTGGCCGAAGCCACAGGCCTCGACATCAGCACCGTCTCGCGCATGGCCAACAGCAAATACCTCCAGACCGACTTCGGCACCATCCCGCTCAAGGACTGCTTCTCCAAAGGCATGACCACCGACAGCGGCGACGAAGTGTCGGTCGAGACCATCAAGCAGCGCCTCACCGACATCATCGAATCCGAGGACAAGCAAGCGCCCCTGTCCGACGACGCCATCGCCCGCCAGTTCAACCAGCAGGGGGTTCCGCTGGCCCGCCGCACAGTGGCCAAATACCGCGAGCAGCTCGGCATCCCCGTGGCGCGTCTGCGCCGTGTGCTGATGTTGCTCCTGCTGGTGTCCGCACCGCTCTGGAGCGCGGCGCAGACCTCCTACTACGATTCGATCATCGCCCTCCGCATCGAGGCCGGAACCCGGCAGCAGGCGCAGCAGAAGCGCGCCGACGCCAAGGCACAGGCCGCCGCCGTGCAGCCCCGCCCCGTCAAGGGGGGCGGCCGGCCGGCACCCGCCGAACCCGAGCCCGCCACGGCGGCCGCCACGGCAGAGGCCTACACCGTACCCCTGTGGTACGACGGATTCCCGCACAACCGCGTCAACCCCCACGGGCGCACCCAGCTCGACCAGCTGCCCGACGAAATCAACCTCCTGCTGGCGCGCGACTCGACCGACTTCTGCTTCCCCGTGCAGGGCGCCAAAACGAGCCCCTACGGCTGGCGCTGGCAGCGCGGCCACCATGGCGTCGACATCGCCCTCAACACCGGCGACCCCGTCCGCGCCGCCTTCAGCGGCACCATCCGCGTGGCCTCGCGCATGGGCGGCTACGGCAACTGCATCGTCATCCGCCACCCCAACGGCCTCGAGACCCTCTACGGGCACCTCTCCAAAATCCATGTCGCCACCAACCAACAAGTCCAGGCGGGCGACATCATAGGCCTCGGCGGCTCCACCGGCAACAGCACAGGCCCACACCTCCACTTCGAGTGCCGATTCCTCTACCAGACCTTCGACCCCGAATGGATCCTCGACTTCCGCAACCACAGCCTGCGCACCCGCCGTCTGCACCTCGACAAGAGCTACTTCGGCATCCGCCAGCCCCGCCAGGGGGAACGCTTAGCCTACAAAGCCGACGAAAGCATCATCCGCGAAGGCAAGAAACGCCCCAAGAACCAACCTGTCATCCACAGCAAAAACGACTTTTGATTTCCCTATGAAGAAAACCAACCTCTCCGACTACGATCCCGCGGCGGTGCCCGACGGAAGCCCCTACACCATCGGCGTCATCGCGGCCGAATGGAACCCCGAAGTGACCGACGCCCTGCTTCAGGGCGCCGTCGACACGCTGCGCCAGCACGGCGTCCGCGACGAGAACCTCCTCGTGCGCCGCGTGCCCGGCACCTTCGAGCTCAGCTCGGCGGCCGACATGATGATCCATCTGAGCCAGGTCGACGCCGTGATCTGCATCGGCTGCGTCATCCAGGGCGAGACACGCCACTTCGAGTTCATCTGCCAAGCCGTGGCGCAGGGCATCACCAACGTGGCCCTCAAGCATGAGCGCCCCGTCATCTTCAGCGTGCTGACCTGCGACACCATGCAGCAGGCCCTCGACCGCGCCGGCGGACAACACGGCAACAAGGGGGTCGAAGGCGCCGTCGCCGCCCTCAAGATGCTCGCCTACCGCGCCTCGGTCTGACCCCCGAAAGTCCTTCCGAACAACTCCTTTACCTATAATATAATGAAGACAATCTTCTTCGGCACGCCCGATTTCGCCGTCGAGAGCCTCGACGCCATCATGCACAGCCGCCACGAGGTCTGTGCCGTGGTCACCGTGCCCGACCGGCAAGCCGGCCGCGGACAAAAGGTGATCTTCAGCGCCGTGAAACAGTACGCCCTCGACCACGGCCTGCCCCTGCTGCAACCCGAACGGCTGCGCGACGAGGCCTTCCTCACCGCCCTGCGCGCCTACGGGGCCGACTGCTTCGTCGTGGTGGCCTTCCGCATGCTGCCCGAGGCGGTGTGGAACATGCCGCCCCGCGGCACCTTCAACCTGCACGCCTCGCTCCTGCCCCGCTACCGCGGCGCCGCACCCATCAACTGGGCCATCATACGCGGCGAACGCGAGACCGGCGTCACCACCTTCATGCTCAACCACCGCATCGACGAGGGCTCCATCCTGCTGCAGCAATCCACCCCCATCAGCCCCGACGACGATGCCGGCAGCCTCCACGACCGCCTCGCCCTCATGGGGCGCGCGCTCGTCGTGCAGACCCTCGACCGGCTGGCCGACGGCAGCGTCATCCCGCAGCCCCAAAGCGGCAACCCCACCCCCGCCCCCAAGATCTTCAAGGACGACTGCCGCATCGACTTCCGCCAGCCCGGACGCCAGGTGGTCGACTTCATCCGGGGCCTCGCCCCCTACCCCGCAGCCATCATGACCCTGCGCTCGCCACAGGGCGCACAAGTCCCCTTCAAAGTCTTCCAGGCACGCTATGTCGACGACGCCACAGTGCCCCAAAACACACTCAAAACCGATGGAAAAAAAGTGCTAAAAATCGGTGTAGCAGACGGATTTGTCGAAATTTTGAGCCTCCAAATGGCGGGTAAAAAGCGAAACGGCATCGAAGAGTTTCTGCGCGGAAACAATCTAAACGGTTGGTTCATAGACGATTGAAAATGCAGTTAAAATATTTTTGAAAAAATTTGCAAAAAAAATTTGCTCCAATTCAAAAAGTTTTCATACATTTGCATCGAAAAATTAAATAGGTAATTATTAACCTTTTAAACATAATTATTATGAACAAAACCGAACTTGTTAACGCCCTGGCCGAAAAGGCCGGCATGACCAAAGTAGCCGCCAAAGAGGCTGTGAACGCTTGCTTTGCTACCATTGCCGAGCAGCTGAACAAAGGCGAGAAGGTGACCCTCATCGGATTCGGCACCTTCAGCGTGGTTGAGCGCAAGGCTCGCACCGCCAAGAACCCGCAGACCGGCAAGGCCGTCAAGGTTCCCGCCAAGAAAGTTGCCAAATTCAAAGCCGGCAGCAATCTCATTGCCCAGAAGAAGACCAAGAAGAAATAAGGTCGTTCAGGCAAACCATTAGAAAGTGGCCTCCAACGTGGAGGCCACTTTTTTTGCACCCCCCGGCGCCCCAAAAAGCATACTTGAATCCCTATCAACGCTACCATTTCTTCAGTCGTTCTTCAGTCGTTCTTCAGTCGTTCTTCAGTGATCACTGAAGAACGACTGAAGAACGACTGAAGAACGACTGAAGAAATGGTAGACTCATCCTATAGTCAACCACCCCTCAGATACCGGCAAATATTGCTCCATATTCTTAAAAAAAATGTACCTTTGCATCATATACAGGGAGTTGGCGATCGTCTACAGCAAAGGAAACCAGCCCATTATATCCTGCGCCACCTCACAATCGCAGACGGCAAGGCTGAAAAAATGTTAAAAACACACCCATGGGTGTAAGATTTGCCCCCCTTCGAGCGACAATATAATATAGAAACAATAAAAACCAAACATGATGAAACAGAAACTTCACCTGCTGGCCATGCTCTTTGTGGCCACGACCATGACCCTGGGCCTGTCGGCCTGCCAGGACGACGAACCCGAGCAGCCCGCAGTGCTCAACCTGGCGGGCACCACCTGGGAAGCCCAGGCCGAACACACCCACTACCAGCAGGTACAGGGCTACACTATTGAGATGAACGTCAGCCTGAACGCCGTCCTCGACATCCTGGACGGCGAGAACGCCGACCTCTTCATGGACCTTGCCGTCGAGGTGCCCGTCGCTCCGGCGGCCAACCAGAACGTCACGCTGGAGGACACCTGCGCCTACACCTTCGACGGCACCACGCTGGTGCTCTACAACCAGGAGGGCGATGGCTTCAACGGCGGAAACGACACGCTGACCTACCACGCCGATGCCAACACCTTCACCCTGCATATCTACAATCCCGATGCGAAAGAGGTGCTGGGCTCCAACGAGTTGACATTCCACCAAACCCGGGGAGGTCAGCAATGAAGCGGCTGGTATTGACGGCAGCGCTGCTGCTGAGCCTGGGAGCCACGGCGGCGCCGGTCTCGGCCGGACGCGCGGCGGCGGCAGCGGCAGCCTTCTGGCAGGCCGTGGCACCGCAGGGGCCCCGCGCCGCGACCCTCGACGTGCAACCCACACCCTGGGCCTACGACGGCATCTACCTCTTCCGCTCTGAGGCGGGCGGCTGGGTGATGGTGGCGGCCGACGATGCGGCCTACCCCATCCTGGGCTACGCCACCTCGGGCACCCTCGACCCCGCACGCCTGCCGGTGCAGCTGGAGGAATGGCTCACGGGCTACCAGCAGCAAATCGACTGGCTGCGCGACAACGACGGCCAGCCCTACGCCGAGACGGTGAGCCTCTGGGCCGAGCTCGACCGGGGCAGCGTGCCTCCGGCGCCCAAGAGCGGCAGCGTGGGGCCGCTGCTCACCACCCGCTGGGACCAGACGGAGCCCTACAACGAGCAGTGCCCGGCAGGGACCGTCACCGGCTGCGCCGCCACGGCGCAGGCCCAGATGATGAAATACTGGAACCATCCCGCCATCGGCACCGGTAGCCACCGCTACCTGCACCCACGCTACGGCGAGCTGAGCGCCGACTTCGGCCACACGCCCTACGCCTGGTCGCAAATGCCCGACGAGCCCACTGTCGCCTCGCCCGCCGAGGAGCGCGCCGCCGTGGCGCAGCTGATGTACCATGTGGGCGTGAGCCTCGAGATGATGTACGGCACCGCTGCCGACGGGGGCAGTTCGGCCATCGGCCTGGTCGGCATGCCGGGCTACGCCAGCATCGACAACTCGCTGCAGGACTACTTCGGCTACAGCCGCGAAATGTATCCCATCTTCCGCGACAACGGCTACACCGACGACCTGTGGCGCGCAGCGCTGATCGACGAGCTCGACCAGCGGCACCCCGTGATCTACGCCGGCGCCGCCGAGCAGGGCGGCCACGGCTTCGTGTGCGACGGCTACGACGAGCGCGAGTACCTCCACTTCAACTTCGGCTGGAGCGGCATCGGCGACGGCTACTACCGCGTGGACTCCATCAGTCCGGGCGTAGGCGGTGCCGGCGGCAACGTGACCTACACCTTCAACCTGCAGAACTCGGCCCTCATCGGCGCCGTGCCGGTCTACCGCATGATGGTCAGCGACACCGTCTTCTCCTTCGGGCGCGATGGAGGTGTCGACTCGGTGTTTTTCGCCCCCAACGCAGCCGTCAACAGCATGTGGGAGGTCAGCAGCACAGCCGAGTGGCTCAGCGTGGAGTCGTCCCAACCGGGCAATGGCATGTGGGTACACATCGTCACCTCGCCCAACACGAGCGGAGCTGGACGGGTAGCCTGGCTGAACTTCGTGCAGGGCACGGATACACTGAAGGTCAAGGTGGCCCAGACAGCCTACAGCGAAGAGGAGATGTGTCCCGTGAAGGTGGTCATGGAATCGACCCACGGCAGCGGCTGGCAGGGCGGCGCCTACCTCAGCCTCGAGTCGCTGGACGGCTTCGTCTTCGGCACCGCCACCCTCGAGAGCGGTTCCGAGGGGGTGGTCTCCATCCCGGTGGCTCCGCACGACGTGCGCGCGGTGTGGCATCGCGGCGGCGGCACCGACCGCTACATCAACTACCTGGTGCGAAACCAGTACAACGAGACGCTGGTCGAGGTGAACTACGCCTACCAGAACGGCGGCACCCACTTCATCGAGTGGCCCTGCGCCCATGTGGGAGTGGACGAGCCGGCAACCGACAGTCAGGGTGAGTGTTCGGTGTATCCCAATCCCGTCGGCAACACCCTGTATATTCAGGCCGGCGGAGCGACACAGGTGGAGCTGCTCGACATGAGCGGCCGCCGCGTGCTGGCCACCGACCGCACCGAGATCAATGTGAGCGACCTGCCGGCAGGAGCTTACTTCGTGCGCCTCACAAACGAGCGCAGCACCAGCGTGAAACGGATTGTGAAGCGGTAGGGATTGTACACCGATATGTTTTTTTGTGGGGCCGCGACAGCGAACGCTGTCGCGGCCCCACTATGCCGCATTTAACTACTCTTAACAAAAGAACGTTATCATTTCTAAAATATTTCGTATCTTTGCACTGTCAATCGTCGGAATGCACACCGCACTCCGACATGGGAGAACGAAACAGAATCAGGATGATAGCGATAATTGGCAGCGGCAGCTGGGCTACTGCAATTGTTAAAATATTACTCGAAAAGCCGCGACAGACCCTCCTTTGGTGGGTCCGACAGGCCGCTGTGCGCGACAATTTGTCTGCCACGGGACACAACCCACTCCACCTTCCCTCGATTCAGTTTGACACACAACGGATCACAGTCAGCTGCGACCTGTCGGCGACAGTGGCAGCTGCCGACACACTGATACTTGCGGTGCCGTCGGTGTATGTGGCCAAGGTGCTGGGCGAGTTGCCCGCCGGTGCCCTGACAGGAAAACGGATCATCTCCGCCATCAAAGGATATATCCCTGACTGCCAGATGAGTATCACCGAGTATCTGCATGGCATACACCATGTGAGCCAAGAGAACCTCTGCGTCGTCAGCGGGCCGAGCCATGCCGAGGAGGTGGCCGTGGAGCAGCCCACCTTCCTGACCGTCGCGTCGACGAACGCGACCTTAGCGAACGAGGTGGCCACGATGCTGCATTGCAGATACATACACCCGTCTGTGAGCGACGAGGTACACACCATCGAGCTGTGCGGCCTGACAAAAAACGTCTACGCCATCGCGGCGGGACTGGCGACGGGATTGGGCTACGGCGACAACCTGGTGGCTGTGATCACCACCGCCGCCGCCCACGAACTGCAGAACATCCTGCCAGAAACCACACTGGCCTTCCGCCTGCTGAGCGACCTGATTGTCACCTGCTTCTCGCGCCATAGCCGCAACCGCGCCCTGGGCGAGGCCGTGGCCCATGGCATCGACGCCGCCACCCACTTCAACACCACGGGCATGGTGGCCGAAGGCTACTACTCGGCCCGGATCATGCACGACATGCCGAAAGCCTACCCCACCCCCATCGCCGAGGCGGTGTACCAAACACTGTACGAAGGGGCTGACCCCAAAGAAACCATCGATCACCTGATAGACAACATCCACTGATGGATCAATTCGACGATATACGCCCATATAACGACGACGAATTGCCGGCAGCGTTAAAACGCATCACCGAGTGGGGCATGTTCCCACAGGGGATACGCTTCATCTACCCCAATGCCGACATCAACGAGGTGAAGCGCAACCTGCTGGAGCTGAAAAGCATCTATCAGTTCCAGTCGACCTTGATGCGCGACGCCATACGACGCATCATCAGCACGACCACAACCAGCTTCACCCATTCGGGACTGAAGCATCTGCGGCGCGGTGTGCCGTACCTCTTCATCTCGAACCACCGCGACATCACGCTCGACGCCTTCCTGCTGCAGCTGCTGCTGATCGACCACCGGGGCGACACGTCGCACATCATCTTCGGCAACAACCTGCTGGCCATGCCCGGCATCGAGGATCTCTTCAAAAGCAACAAGCTGATTCCCATGCCCCGAGGCGGATCGCCGCGCGTCTTTTACAACAGTCTGCACCACCTGTCGGACTACATCACCGACCTGATTGCCAACCAGCGGCAGTCGGTATGGATTGCCCAGAACAACGGCCGCGCGAAGGACGGCCACGACGTCACCGCCCCGGCACTGGTCAAGATGCTCACCCTGGGCGGAACAAGCGGGGATCCGGTGGAGAACCTGGCCAACCTGCATATTGTACCGGTCACGATGAGCTACGAATGGGATCCATGCGACACGATGAAAGCCAACGAGTTGTACTGCAAGCAGCACGGCGGCTACCAGAAAGCGCCGCTGGAAGACCTGAAGAGTGTGGTCACCGGAATCATAGGCCCCAAAGGGAAAGTACACCTGGCCATCGGGATGCCGCTGTCGAAAAGCGACCTGCAGCCACCCGCAGGCATCGACCTGTGCGACCATGTGGCATCGGTGCTCGACCGCAAGATACAGGGCAACTACCATCTGATGCCCACCAACTACGTCGCATACAGTCTCTTGACTGGACGGGATCTGCCCGGGCGCTACACCGAGCTCACCCGCACGCGATTCCTGCAACACCTGGACACGCTGCCCAATCCCGAGCTACGTCGCATCATGACAGAGGCCTATGCCGCACCCGTAACAGCAGGTCGCAGCCTCACTTAAAGAAACGCTCTTCGAAATTAAGCAAATAGACCCGCTCGGTTGCACGGGTGAAAGCCGTATAGAGCCACCTGAGCCACTCGCGGTCTAACGGCATGTCGGGCGGCAGGAAGCCCTGGTCGACAACGACCGTGCGCCACTGCCCACCCTGCGTCTTGTGGCAGGTCAGCGCGTATGAGAACTTGACCTGCAGTGCATTATAGTAAGGATTCTGCCGCATCTCGCGCAGACGGTCAGCCTTGTTGGGCAGGTCGGCATAGTCTTCCATGACGGCGGTATAGAGCCGCGACTGCTCGTCGCTGGTAAGCGAGGGCGACTCGCTGTAGAGCGTCGAGAGGAGCAGCTTGCAGTCGTGAGGCTGCTCATCGGGATAGTCGACGAACCGCAAGGTGGCATCAGCGAAACGGAAGCCATAGAGTTCCTGCACATTGCGCAGAGCCATCACCTCAACAATATCGCCGTTGGCGATGAAGCCGATCGAGCTGTCGTGATCGAGCCAGAAGTAGTTGTTCTTGACCACCATCAAGAAATCGCCCGCGTTGACCTCCCCCTCTCGGAAGAGGATGCTGTTGCGGATTCCCTGATTGAAGAGGTTGGCGCGCTTGTTGCTGCGGGTGATTACCACGATGTCCTCAAGGGCATAGGCATCGTACTCGCGGAAGAGCGTCTCCATCAGATCCTCGCCCCGCAGATTGACCACATCGGGCGTGGTCGCAAAGAGGGGAAGCGCAGCCTCTTCGGCGTTGCTGAGGGTGGCAATCTGCCCACGCAACTCCGTCGCATTGGCCAAGATGCCTGACAACTGCTGCTGTCGCACCACCTCGGTCAACTCGCCCACATTGACTTTCAGGCCGAAGGCCGACTGCAGATAACGCTCGTCGAGCGCCGGGCTTTCGCTCTGTCCCACGGGTGGCAGCTGGGCGGTGTCGCCGATAAGCATCAGGCGGCAATGGTTGCCGTCGTAGACGTAATCGACCAAATCCTCGAGCAGGCTGTGACGTGTGACAGTGGACTCAAGGCCGATCATCGAGGCCTCGTCGACGATGAAGAGCGTATAGGCATACTTATTGATTGCCCGCACAGTACGTACAGCTCCCGACGCATCGGTAGCCGTCATGTAAATCTTCTTGTGGATGGTGTAGGCGGGGCGATGGGCATAGCCGCTGATCACCTTGGCGGCGCGGCCGGTGGGGGCCAGAAGCACGCAGTTGACCCGCAGCTGGGGCAACACGGATATCAGGGCCGACACCAGCGATGTCTTGCCCGTACCGGCATAACCGCGCAGCAGGAATGCCGAGCGTGCATCATGGTCGAAGAGAAAATGAGACATAGCAACACACACTTCCCGCTGCCCATCGGTAGGGGTGTGCGGGAAGTGCGCGAGGATGAGCTTGGTAACTGCCGTCGTTACATCCGGGGCAGCCACGGCTTACTGCTGGTCGGCAGTGGGAGCCGGAGTGGCAGCAGGAGCGACCGGGCTCGTAACAGGAGCTTCTGCCGTAGTCGTCACCTCGGTATTGATGCCGCCGTCGGCACTGCGGTGCGGGATAGAGACCGTGGCCACAAGGCAAAGCACCACCAGGATGATGGCGAGCCACCACGTAGCTTTCTCTATGAAGTCGGCCGACTGGCGGGCACCCAGCACCTGGGTGGGAGCCGAGAAGTTGGCTGCCAGACCGCCACCTTTCGAGTTCTGGACAAGGACTACTAGCGCTAACAGGACGCAAACAATGATAATCAGGATGACAATAAAAGTGTACATGCTTTTACGTTTATATATTTATACTTTTTCTCTATTATTCATTTATCAGTGAGCGCAAATGCTCAATTCGGGGTGCAAAAGTACTATTTTTTTCGGGATTACGAGCCAACAAATTCTCATAAATCGCCAATGCCTTGTCGTACTTGCCCTGCTTCTCAAGTATAACAGCAAGAGTTTCAGTACCTAATGACACATCGGCCGCGAGGCTTTTTTTCTCTTTCCCCTCGGCAGGCAGAGGCTCTTCCGAACTGGTTTCTTGGCCATCGGAGGTGGCAATCTGAAGAAAATTTGACAATATGACGCTCTTGGGTGCCGTTTTGAAAGAGATTTCCTGGAAGGTATTGATTTCGTTAAGGATATCGAAGTTCTGCGATTCGGCGACCCCCTGACGGGCATTGGAGAGCAATGCATTCAGACCTTGTGCGTTACACATAGACAGGGCCACCGAACGGCGCTGCTCAGGCGTATCGAAGCCGAAAGCCCTGTCGGCCAACAAAGCCATCACACCCACCAGCGACGAGAAGGGATACTTGGCCTGCATAGCCCGAAGCCACCCTCGATCCTGCGAAGTGAACTGCTCAGCATGCGATATGCGCTCAATAAATTCTTTCTTGTCCATCTTTTAATTATTTACACCAATTTAACAACTTTTCACACTGAAAATTGGATTTGCAAAGGTACAAATTATTTTTGAAATGGTAAAAAAAGAATTTATTTCATTTTTATAGACAACTTATTAACAACCTGTTAGCAAAACAATTTAATATTTGGAGAGAAATTTTTATCTCCATATTGAAATTTTTATGTACTTTTGCACTCCAATTTTGACGAAGAAAAAGTTTAAAGAAACAAATAAAAGCAACATACAACTATGAAGAGAACATTCCAACCCTCGACGAGGAAAAGAGTCAACAAGCACGGTTTCCGTAAGAGAATGTCTACCGCCAACGGTAGAAAAGTGCTGGCTGCACGCCGCCGCAAAGGCCGCAAGAGACTGACCGTCTCTGACGAGCGCTAAAATGAAACGGCATTGCTGAACAAAAGAAGTACCGGAAGATACTTCTTTTTTTTATACCCAATAGTCATCTATGAGTCGAAGAAACAAACAGTTACCCCTATACGAACGAGTAGAGATCGCCGACGCCGGAGCCGAAGGGATGGCAGTGGCGCGGGTCGACGGACTTGTGGTCTTCGTACCCTTTGTGGTACCGGGCGACATCGTCGACATCCAACTCTACAAAAAGAAGAAGAACTATGCCGAGGGACGGGCCGTGAAACTCCACACGCCCAGCCCCCTGCGGGTCGAAGCCGCCTGTCCCCACTTCGGGACCTGTGGCGGATGCAAATGGCAGACAACCAGCTACGCCGCACAATTAGAGGCCAAGCAACGCCAGGTGCGCGACGCCTTGGAACGACTGGGTGGCGTCGACTGTTCGCAGATGCAGCCCATCTGCGGTTCCGAGAAGATCTACTACTACCGCAACAAGCTGGAATTCACATTCTCCACCCGTGCCTGGCGCGACGACCCCGCCACCGAGCCCGATCCTCACGGTGCGCTGGGATTCCACGTCCCCCAGCTGTTCGACAAGGTGATCCCCATCGAACATTGCGTCCTGCAGGCCGACCCGAGCAACGCCATCCGCATGGCCATCAGCCACTTCGCCCTCGAACACGACCTGCCGTACTACGACATCCGAAACCACACCGGCCTGCTTCGCAACGTCGTCATCCGCAACAGCTCGTTGGGCCACTGGATGGTGATCCTGGTCATCGCACAAGACGACCCGTCATCCATCTTCCCCATGCTCGACATGCTGCATGAGAAATTCCCACAAATCACTTCCATCCAATATATTATAAACACCAAGCTGAACGACTCATACGGCGACCTCGAGGTACACACCTATCTTGGCGACGACCACATCGAGGAGTGCATGAAGGCATGGCACCCCGACGAGCAGCCCGACCTGCACTTCATCATCAACCCCAAGTCGTTCTACCAGACCAATTCGGCCCAGGCACAGCGCCTGTACAGCCATGTGGCCGACCTGGCCGACCTGCGGCCCACCGACACGCTGTACGACCTCTACACCGGCACAGGCACCATCGCCCTCTTCCTTGCGCGCCAAGTCAAACGGGTGATCGGCATCGAATACGTCGAAGAGGCCATCGCCGACGCCCGTATCAACGCACAGCGCAACAAGTTGGATAACACCGAATTCTATGCCGGCGACATGGCGCGTGTGCTCACTGCCGAATTCATCGCCGCCCACGGACAGCCCGACGTCGTGGTCACCGACCCCCCACGGGCCGGCATGCACGAGAGCGTCGTGCGCCAGCTGCTGGCCGCCGCACCGCGCAAGATCATCTATGTCAGCTGCAACCCAGCCACCCAAGCACGTGATTTACATCTGCTTGCCGAACGCTACGACGTGGGCCGCATACAGCCCGTCGACATGTTCCCCCACACACAACACGTGGAGAACATCGCCGAGCTGATCCTCCGCGACTGATGCCACATCACGGGCAGACAATGTCATTAAAATATCATAAAAATACCATTGTTTGCAATAAAATATGTGACATTTTAAAAAAAAGTATTATCTTTGCATGTTCAACCTTGAAGCCATAAAAGGTGTTTTTTGGTTGCAACCAACTAAAAGATAAAAAGATAATAAAAATAAAAACATAATACAAACATGATGAAAAAAGCATTATTGAGTCTGTTATTGGCCATGATATGCATGCCGGCGACCTTCGCACAGACGGCACCAACCCTGAGCATGAAGGTGGACACCGTCTCCTCCTGCCAGAAGTACACGTGGCCACGCGACAACCATGAGTACACCAAAGACACAGTGGTCACGCACACCGTGGGCGACACCGTATTCGTGCTTCACTTCACGAAATACAGCGAGCACATGGACACCACGACCATCATCCCCGTCACCGGTGGTTGCTATGCCAGCTGGAACGGCAAGACTTGGGAATCCACAGGTTTCTTCAAAGACACCCTGACGACAGTCCAAGGCTGCGACAGCATCGTGAAAATCAAGGTCACCCTTGGCACCCACGACACCGTGGTCGACACCACCGTCTGCGGCAGCTACACCGCTCCCTGGGGCACCGTGTACACCACCTCGCAGAACTTTGACACCACTGTGACCGATGGCGAATGCACCTACCACAACGTCATCAACCTCACCGTCCATCCCGAATACAAGGACACCATCAACGTCGAGACCATTGCCGGCTGCTACTACCGCTGGAACGACACCATCATCACCGACACGATGGTCCACGTGCGTACCTTCCAGACCGCCAACGGCTGCGACAGCATCGTGCGCGTCCACATCACCGCCTACACCGGTGTGCAGTACGACGCAATCGACACCGTGCGGTGCGACCGTTTCAACCCCACTTGGAGCACCACGCCCATCACCACCAGCGGTGACTATGTGCGTCCCACCTACACCGGCGGCATCACCCCCTACACCACCGCCGCCTGCCAGCACAACGACACCTACCACGTCACCATCGTGCCCAGCATCAACCTGGAGGCTGAAGCCGACACGGTGCTTATCAACGCCGGCTGCTCCTACACTTGGGAGGGTAACACCTACACCGACACCAACGTCCACTTCCACACCTTCGTCAGCGTCATCGGCGGCTGCGACAGCATGGTGGGCATCAAGATCAGCTACTCCGGCCACCAATACGACACCACCCGCGTCGACTACTGCGGCAGCACCTACAACTGGAAGAACAGCAACCCCACCCTGCCCCTGCCCGGCACCGCTGCCGACTATAACTTCACCCGCAGCACCGACACCACCGTCAGCGTCTACGACTCTGTCAGCGGATGCACCAACCACTACACGCTGCTGCTCAACATGTACGACAAGCGCGACACCGTCGACCAATACTACTGCGGCGAGTACTACTCGTTCACCTTCCAGCGCCTGGATTCGACCCAGGTGTGGAAGAACACCACCGCCCGCTTCACCACCAGCGGCATGCACGCTGTGAGCCCCGACGGCGACTCCCTGATCCTCGTCACCGCCGGTACCAACTGCAAGACCTACCGCACCATCAACCTCGACCTCAACGTGCCTGAGAAGCGCTACCGCGCCGACAGCATCGACACCGCCGTCTGCGTGCGCTTCAAATTCAGAATCGACCGCAAATACGGCGCCGACATCTATGTCAGCTCCAGCTGCACCGACTCCAACTTCGTCCATGAGGAGCACAAGCAGAACAACCGCAACCGCTGCTACGACTCCATCGTCAACGTGACCCTCGTCGTTCATCCCAACACCATCCTGAACCGCACGCAGACCGCCTGCGACGAGTTCACTTGGACCGAGTTCGACGGCAAGACCTACACCGAGACCGGCACCTACCGCGACACCCTCTCCGAGCGCGACGCCAACGGCTGCCTCCAGATCGGCACCCTGAACCTCACCATCAACAAGACCCCGGTCATCGACATCGAGGGCAACTGGATGCTGCATCCGGGCGAGAGCACCACCCTCAAGGCAGTGCCCACGGCCGGCAGCGACCCGATCCGTAACAACGGCTACAAGTGGACCTGGGGCGACACCATCGTCAGAGATTCCGTCGTCACGATCAACAACGTGACCTCCAACCTCGACATCCTCCTCGAAGCCACCAGCATCAAGAACTGCACCGACACCAACTGGATCACCATCACCGCCAACGTGGGTATCGACGAGGTGGAAGGCCTGCAGGTCAACATCTACCCCAACCCCGCCAGCCGCTACATCAACATCGAGAGCGCCGAGCCCATGACCGACGTGGTCATCTACAACACCGTGGGTCAGCAGGTCATCAGCCGCACCGTCGAGGGCAACCACACCCAACTCGACCTCGGCAGCCTTGCCTCCGGCCACTACACGCTCCGCATCAACGGCGCCGACGGCAACCAGACAACCCGCAAATTCATTGTCAGAAAATAATGAATAGACACTATCACGACAAAAACGTCCGGCACTCCGGTGTCGGACGTTTTTTAATATGGCTGCCGCTCCTGCTGGGCCTGAGCGCCTGCCGTCCGACAGCCGGCCCCGTGCAGATCGCCGGTGAAGCCCAGGGCACCTACTACTCCGTGCAGTACTTCGACGCGCAGCAACGCAACCTGAAGCCGCAGATCGACTCGCTGCTCGCCGCCTTCGACCAATCCGCGTCGCTGTGGGTCGACAGCTCGCTGCTGCGGCGCCTCAACGCAGGCCTGACCGACAGCTTAGACACCACCCTCCACTTCCTCCTGACACAGTCCATGGCCATCCACCGCTACACCGACGGCGCCTTCGACCCGCGCGTGGGGCGGCTGGTGCAGATGTGGGGCTTCAGCTTCCGCCAGCGGAACGAACCCGACAGCGCCACCCTGGCCGACCTGCTCCGTGCCGCAAGGGGCGACGTGGGCTGCGAGGGACGGCGCTACCGCCGCCAGTACGACGACACCGAGCTCGACTTCAACGCCATCGCCCAGGGCTACGCCTCCGACCTCGTGGCCCGGCTGCTCGAACGCCACGGCATCGAGAGCTACTTAGTCGACATCGGAGGCGAAGTGGTGGCCCACGGCACCAAGGCCGACGGCCAGCCCTGGCGCGTCGGCATCGAACGGCCCGCCGCCGACTCGCTGAGCGCCCCCGTCGTACACACCGCCATCACGCTGCACGACGCATCGGTGGTCACCTCCGGCAGCTACCGCAAATACTACGAGCGCGACGGCGCCCGCTACTCGCACACCATCGACCCCGCCACCGGCCGCCCGGTGCAGCACTCGCTGCTCAGCACCTCGGTGGTGGAGCGCGACGCCTGGCTGGCCGACGCCATGGCCACAGCCTACATGGTCATGGGGCTGGAACGGGCACGCCAATTCATCCAAGCCCACCCCGACGGGCCCGGCACCGGCGCCGTGCTGTTCATCTACGACAGCTGCGGCACCCTGAAGACCTACTCGACACCCGCATTCGACAAACTAACAATAAAATAATATGAAATCAATGACCGGATACGCCAAGGTGGCCTGCACCCTCGGCGAGAAGAAACTGAACATCGAAATCAAGACCCTGAATAGCAAACAGCTGGATCTCATCGTCAAACTGCCGGCCTTCCTGCGGTCGCGCGAGCTGGAGATCCGCACCCTGCTCAACCGGCTGGAGCGCGGCAAGGTGGAATGCCTCATCAGCGAGGAGAACGGCGGCAACGTCGTCACGCTGAACAGCGACCTGCTGGCGGCCCGCTACAAGGCGGTGAGCCAGCTGGCCGACGAGCTGCATGCGCCGGGCGGCGACCTGCTGGGACGCTTGGCGACGATGCCCGACCTGTGGAACAGCGGCAGCGAGAGCGAACTCGGCGACGCCGAATGGGAGACCGTCAGGACGGCCCTCGGACAGGCCATCGACCAGACCGACGCCTTCCGCAGCCAGGAGGGCGACGTGCTCGAGCGCGACTTCCACCGCCATGTGGACCTCATCGAGGAGATGCTGCGCAAGATCCCGGCCTACGAATCCGAACGCATCGACACCGCCAAGGAGCGCATCCGCCGCTGGATGGCCGACGTGAAGGAGGTCGACGAAAACCGCTTCGAGCAGGAGCTGATCTACTACCTCGAGAAGCTCGACATCACCGAGGAGAAGGTGCGCCTGCAGAAGCACATCGACTACTTCCGCCAGACGATGGCCGACGAGGAGGTGTGCGGCAAGAAGCTGGGCTTCGTGGCGCAGGAGATGGGACGCGAAATCAACACCACGGGCTCGAAGGCCAACCACGTGGAGATCCAGCGGCTGGTGGTGGTGATGAAGGACGAGCTGGAGAAGATCAAAGAGCAGCTGGGCAACGTGCTGTGAGCCCGTCCAGTCCCCGTAGGGGTTCCATGTCAATAGCATGCGGCCGATCGCCACAATCCACGAACCCCGTAGGGGTTCCATGTCAATAGCATGCGGCCGATCGCCACGATCCACGAACCTCGTAGGGGTTCCATGTCAATAGCAGACGGCCAATCGCCACGATCCACGAACCCCGTAGGGGTTCCATGTCAATAGCATGCGGCCGATCGCAACAATCCGCGAACCCCGTAGGGGTTCCATGTCAATAGCAGACGGCCGATCGCCACAATCCATGAACCCCGTAGGGGTTCCATGTCAATAGCATGCGGCCGATCGCCACGATCCACGAACCCCGTAGGGGTTCCATGTCAATAGCATGCGGCCAATCGCCACGATCCACGAACCCCGTAGGGGTTCCATGTCAATAGCAGACGGCCAAATGCCACACACGCCCCACGAACCCCGTAGGGGTTCCATGTCAATAGCATGCGGCCGATCGCCACGATCCGCGAACCCCGTAGGGGTTCCATGTCAATAGCAGACGGCCAATCGTCACGATCCATGAACCCCGTAGGGGTTCCATGTCAATAGGTAGGCACGAAAAGGTGCGATCATAGCCCCGACGGGGCGGCAGACAATAATCCGCCGCCCCGTTTTGATATTGACATGGAACCCCTACGGGGTTCGGGCGGGTGTGATGGGTGGGGGGTGGCTATTGATATGGAACCCCTACGGGGTTCAGACGGGTGTGGTGGGTGGGCATTGGCTATTGATATGGAACCCCCTACGGGGTTCAGACGGGTATGGTGGGTGGGCGGTGGCTATTGATATGGAACCCCGACGGGGTTCCTGCGGGGGCAAAAAAGAAAACCTCCGCCGGGGGGCGGAGGTTTTCTTGTGTCCGTTGGGGCTTACGCTTAGCGGACGATGAGTTTCTCAACCTTGCTGAAGGCGGGGTTGGTGACGCGCACGAAGTAGGCGCCAGCGGGGATGCCGTTCAGGCTGATGGTGTTGTTGCCTTCGCTGATCTCGGTGTTGAGAACCACGCGGCCGCTCATGTCGATGATGCTGCAGTCGGCCTTGCCGACGAAGCCGGCGATGTCAACGCGGACCATGCTGTTGGCGGGGTTGGGGGCGAGGGTCATGTTGATCTGGTCCTCGACTTCACCAAGACCCAGGGCACGCCACTCGGTGACGGCGCTCAGGCGGTGATCCGCCTGGATGTTGCGGATGGTGACAGCGTAGTAGTTACGCACGAGGGCGGGAGCCCAAGCGACGGTATCGTTGGGGGTGTGACCCTCCCAGTAGAAGTTGTATTCAATGGGCTCGATGATGTTGGTGTCGTTGAAGATCGAGTTACCATCGAGCAGGATGTCGGTGACGACGCGGTGGGGGTAGAGGTCGTAGCCCTCGCCGCAGACGAAGTTCTGATAGTCGTCTTTCTGTTCGTACTCAGCGAAGGCACCGGGGAGAACGTAGTAGACGGGGCTGGTGCCACGGGTGGCCGAGTCGGCAACACCGCACACGATGGACCCGCCGTCACGCACGACGGTGTAGAGGGTGTCCTCAGCGCTCTCGCACTCGCCAAAGACGCCGAAGCTGGGGATAACCATTTTGGGGCCAACGATGACGCGGATCATGGGATAGTAGTCGATGTTCCAACCCCAGATATTGTGGTTCGTCGAACCGCGGCTGGCCTGCACGGGATCCTGGGCCATGACATCGTAGATCTTGCCCGAGGGAGCGACCTGGTTGTAGTAGGGGGCATACTCCTCGTTGTAGGTGTAGCGGGCCTGGGTGCTGTCGTCGATTCTGTAGACATAGTTGGTACGGGCCACGGCGAAGCGGGCACCGGCCGAATGGTTGGCGTAGCCGAAGCGATACATGCGGTTGGGCTCGAGCTCAGGCTGCTCGGGGAAGAGGATGTTGACGGCATAGTAGGGCTGGTCGGGCAGCGTGGCGCCATAGCCGAGCTCGAGAGGAGCGGACTCGGCACCCACCTCGAAGATCTGATCGTCAACACCGGTATTGATGTAGTAGAAACCAGTGTCGCCAATCTGCTGACCGCTGGGGAGAGTCTCGCCGCCGAAACGGTAGATCATGGAAATGGGCTCGATGAGGGCGCCCTCGACCATCTCAGAGGTGAGCTTGGTGGAGGTGACGAACTCCAGACCGCGGATGCGCCAGGGGTTGCCAACGGCGTCGGTGGGGATCACACTGGGGGTGTTGTAGCGGACGATGACCCTGTAGCCGTCGGCATACTGGTGGGTCTCGGTCTCACGACCACCGGTGGTGACATAACCCGAAAGGGCGGGGTTGGTGGGATCGGTAGTGAACTGATAGGCAAACTCGCTGCGGCTGGGGATCAGACCATTGTCGAGACCCCAACGATAACCGGGGACGGTGCGGCCGAAGGACGAATCGCGGGCCGTGATTTCCATGTTCTCGGTGACGGTGTAGGCCATGGTGTCGAGCTCATAGACCAGGTCGCCGCTCTTGAACTGGAGGGCGTACTGGTTGAAACCGATCTGGCTGGTGGGCAGACCGACCTTGCCATAGGTGCTGGGCAGGTTGGGAGTGCCGTAGTAGCTGTAGTAGTCAGGGACAGCCTGCTCGAAGTAGGTGTTCTCGTCGAAGCCCATGTTGGGAGCCATGTAGCCGCTCTCATTGAGGGTCATGAGGTAGGGGGTGGTGGGGGACATACCGGTCATGTTGGACTGGCTGCGGCTGATGAAGGAAGTGGCATCCCACTGGCCGTTGTAGGCGTGGACACCATCGAGGGTGACATTGTTGCGGTTGTTGATACCGGTGTTGCGGCCGTAGGCGGTGAAGGACAGCGGGACGCTGAAGTTCTGGGGCTGCATGCCGTAGAAGCCGTTGAGGTAGCCGAGGTTGGTGAAGCTCCAGCGGTCGAGCGGGGTGGCGACGACCTGGACATCGTCGATCAACCAACCGTAGCCGTAGCTGGCGATACCGCCTTCGGCGAAGACGCGGAAGCGGAGCTCGAGCGACGAGAGGCTGGCGACCTCGAGGGGCATGGTGGCCACGTAGAAGGCGGAAGCCAGGCCGGTGACCTCGCAGTCGACGCCGGTCACGTTGACCTCGATGGTCTTCCAGCTGTTGCCAACCTTATAGTCGAGGAAGCACTGATCGTAGTATTTACGATAGAGCTGACGCCACTGCACATCGATCATCTGGTCGTTGCCCAGAGCCACGGCGGGCAGCTGGAAGTAGGTGTTGATGCAGTTGTTGTCGCCATCTTCCTCGGTGAGGGAGATCATCATGAAACCATCGTTGCCCTGCACATCGTTGTCGGCACCCATATAAGAAATAATGGTGGCAGCGCTGTGGAAGCCAAGATATTCCTCATAGGTGGCAGCGAAGTCGTTGGTCTTCACAACGTTGGTGTCGGCGATGCGACGCCAGGTGAAGATGGGCTCGGTGCGGCCGTGCATGTGGGTGGCGCCGACGGTGGTGTCGTTGATGACGTCGGTAGCACCGATGGTACCGGTGGTGATGTTCTCGGAAGCCGAGAAGGTGAAGGTACCGAGCACGTCACCAGGGGTCTTGGTGAAGACGGAGGCTTTGTAATCGACCGGCTTGGCACTCTCAGCCTGGAGGGCGAAATCAGCCTTCTTCGGCATCTCGTGCTGGCGGACGATCTTCGAGTTCTGAGCCATGGCGAAGGAAGCACACATGGCAAAACCCAAAACGATTAGTACTTTTTTCATTTTGTTTGAATTTTGATGATTAATATTTTGTCATTCCAAAGTATACCTATTCTTTTCTCTCTCAAGTGCTTCAGCGCATTTCGGCGCTTTTACACCGCATTCTTTTACGGTGCAAATATAGACATTTTTTCTCACATGGCAAAAAAATTGTGTCTTTTTATGATTGTTTAACGACCCGACGGCCCCCCGCGACGCCTCCTTGGGGAGAGGATGAGTCTACCATTTCTTCAGTCGTTCTTCAGTCGTTCTTCAGTCGTTCTTCAGTGATCACTGAAGAACGACTGAAGAACGACTGAAGAACGACTGAAGAAAAGGTAGCGTCAACCCCTACTCAACCCCTCGTTCGGAGGGGGTCCCCGACAGGGGACGCCAGCGGTTAGCCGGGGGTGGAGGCCACAGGCCGGAACCCCCGGTAGGCACGCCCCCCCGTCCATCGTAGCCCCGACGGGGCGGCACATTGACATTCAATTCAGTGTCGCCCTTGCAGGGCTCTTTGGAGATGCATCATATCAGCTTCCGTGGGCTGACGCCCACGGCTAAACACTATCGCCCGTAACGGGCTTTTGGACTTATACCCAAGTCCCCGACAGGGGACGCCAGCGGTTAGCCGGGGGTGGAGGCCACAGGCCGGAACCCCTGCCTATCTGCTGCCAGTCCTTCGGACTTGCATGCGGAGATGTATCACGCCCACGGCTAAACACTTTCGCCCTTGCAGGGCTCTTTGGGGTTGCCGCCGCCGCTTTTATTAAATTACTAAAGGTTCTACACAATAAAATGTGGAAAACGGAGTTAAGCAGGGTGATATGAAAGGAACAAGGATCATGATGGTGTTGCTGGCGGCGCTGCTGGCTGTCGGATGCGCGCAGCGTGCGGCGGTGCCCGCCAGCGGGGCAGCGACGAGCCGCTGGCAGCGCCCCCCGATACGGGAGGTGGAGGCCGACCAGCTGAAACAGGACGGGCGCCTGATCGACGCGCTGACGCTGCAGGAGACCGGCCACCGCGAGGAGGCGCTGGCGGCCTATGCGTCGCTGACGCACGACGAGCCGACGGCGGCGGCGGCCTGGTACGAGCAGGCGGTGCTGCTGATGGAGCTCGGCTGGACCGACAGTGCGCTGCACTGCGCCCGGCGGGCGGCGGCGCTGCAGGGCGACAACGAGTGGTACCTGCTGGCCCTGGCCCACGCGGCAGGCCAGGCGGGCCAGACGCGCGAGCTGACGGCCACCTGGGAGCGGCTGGCGGCGCTGAAGCCCGAGCGGCTCGACTACTGCTACGAGCTGTCGACGGCCTACCTCACGGCGGGCGACGTGGCGGGCGCCATCGAGGCGCTGAACCGCGTGGAGCGGCGCGTGGGGGTGACCGAGCCGGTGTCGCTGCGCAAACAGCAGATCTGGGACGCCGCCGGCCAGCACGACAAGGCGCTGCGCGAGGTGGAGGCCCTGGCCGACGCCCTGCCGCACGAGAAGCGCTACCAGGCCATGCTGGCCCAGCGGCAGATGCAGCAGAAGAACTACCGCAAGGCCAAGCAATACTACGACCGCATCCTGGCGGCCGACCCGAACGACGAATACATACACCTGCAGCTGGCCGAATACTACAAGGCCCTGGGCCGGCCGGCCGAGGCCGACAGCGAGATGGTGCGGGCGCTGGCCAACCCACGGCTCGACACACGCACCAAGCTGCAGCTGCTCACCTCGTTCTACACGGAGGAGGAGTTCTACGGCAGCCGGCGCGAGGTGTGCCTGCGGCTGGTGGAGCAGGTGGCGGCCGGGAGCGACAATCCGGAGGCGACGGCGGTGTTCTACGGCGACGCGCTGATGCGCCAGGGCAAGTACGCCGAGGCGGCGGAGCAGCTGGAGATCGCGGTGCGCCACGACAGCTCGCGCTTCGAGGTGTGGGAGGCGCTGCTGATCAGCCTGACGGAGGTGCCCGCACGCGAGGCGGCGCTGGCCGACTACGCGCGGAGGGCCGAGCGCCTCTTCCCGATGCACACCCTGCCGCACCACCTGACGGGTCTGGTGGCCCTGCGGCAGAAGCGCTACGGCGATGCCGTGGAGGCCCTCGAGAAGGCCGTGAAGTGGGGCTTCAGCAAGGGTTACCTCGAGGCCGAGACCTACGGCCTGCTGGCCGAGGCCCACTACCGGGCCGGCCACTACGACCAGGCCTGGCTGGCCTTCGACCACTACCTGACGCTGCGGCCCGACGACTGGTCGATGCTGAACAACTACGCCTACTACCTGGCCGAGCAGGGCACCCAGCTGGAGAAGGCCGAGCGCATGAGCCGCCGCACCGTGGAGGCGGAGCCCGAGAACGCCAACAGCTTAGACACCTACGCGTGGATCCTGCACCTGCTGGGGCGCGACAGCGAGGCGCTGCCCTACGCCCAGCGGGCCGTGCGCCTGGATCCGCAGAGCGAGACGCTGCGCCAACACCTTGAAGCGATAGCCCGATGAAGACGAAGAATACAACAACGGATTCCGCCCGCGGGGGCGGGCGGCTGCTGACGCTGGCGCTGCTGGCGGCGCTGCTGCTGGCGGGCTGCCATGCCGGCCGCAAGGCGACGGCGCCCACGGTGGTGCCGGCGGCGGCCGACAGCGTGGCCACCCCCGCGCCGCCGCGCGCATACACGGTGGTCAACTTCGAGGCCACGGTGGAGGGCGTCGGCGTGGCCGGGCAGGTGCGCCTGGCCGAGGACAGCGTGATCTGGCTGTCGGTCACCAAGCTGCTCGAGGTGGGTCGCGGCCTGGCCACGCCCGACTCGCTGTGGCTGCGCTCGTCGCTGCTGGGCCGCGACGAGGCAATGGACTACGCCACCCTGCGGCGCCTGACGGGGGTGGAGATCAGCTTCGACGAGGTGCAGCAGATGCTGACGGCCGACGACGCCGAGGCGCGCCTCGGCGCCCTGGCCCGCCGCCTGGGCGTGGCAGCCACGGTGCGCATCACGGCACGCCGCCGCGTGGAGCACCTCACATTCCCCTACACCAAACCGATAAAGCAATGATACGAAAACTGTTGACACTGATCATGCTGCTGCTTCCGCTGGGGGCGGCGGCGCAGGACACGGCGGCGGCCATCGTGGACCGCTACCTGCGGCTGCTCAACTACGAGGCCCTGCCGAAGGACAGCACGCTGGTGGTCGAGACGGTCATCACCTTCCACGGCAGCGAGGACACCTTCAGCCTGCGGCGCTACTACGCCCACGACGGGATGATGCGCATCGAGATGCGGCAGGGCGACAGCCTGACGATGGGCTACTGCACCAACGGCAGCACGCGCTTCCGCAAGTACAGCCCCTACATGGGCTACTGGAACGACGTGGCCGACACGCTGCTGGCCAAGGAGATGCAGCCCTACGACTTCCGCGGCCCGCTCTACCGGTGGCGGGAGCAGGGCCTGCAGTTAGACTACCGCGGCACGAGCAGCTTCAAGGGGCAGCCGCTGCAGGTGGTCCGAGCGCGACGCGACGGGCAGTACACACGGAAATACCTGTTCGAGGAGCAGAGCGGCCTGCTGCTGATCATCCTCGAGGAGGACGACCTGCCGGTCAACAACACGAGCTACCGTCCGGGCCGCATCAGCCCGATACAATACAAAGTGTTCCACGAGTACCTGCCGGTGGGCGAGAGCCTGGTGCCGTCGCAGGAGAGCTTCATGCGCGACAACCTGCTGACCATCATGAACAGCCGGGCCCGCTTCGTGGCGCGCGACAACCTGCTGTTCAACCAAGACTGACCCCCCGACCGATGAGCATCTTCGACAATCCGGACGAATACTATATGCGCGAAGCGCTGCGCGAGGCGAGGGCGGCGGCCGCCGAGGACGAGGTGCCGATCGGCGCCGTGATCGTGGCCGACGACCGCGTCATCGCGCGGGCCCACAACCAGACCGAACAGCTGCACGACGTGACGGCCCACGCCGAGATGCTGGCCTTCACGGCGGCCGAGGAGCACCTGGGGGCGAAGTACCTGGCGGACTGCACGCTGTACGTCACCGTGGAGCCGTGCCCGATGTGCGCCGGGGCGGCGGGATGGACGCAGGTGGGCCGCATCGTCTACGGCGCCGCCGACCCCAAACGGGGCTACACGCTGCTCACCGGGCCGGTGCTGCACCCCAAGACCGAGGTGGTCGGCGGGGTGCTGGCCGACGAGTGCGAGGCAGTGATGAAAGATTTTTTTAAAGCAAAACGGCATTAAACATTAAACATTAAGAAATGCAGACGCGGCACGCCGCGTCTCTACAAATTATAAACGTTATGAAACCAACACTATTAGTTCTGGCTGCCGGTATGGGCAGCCGCTACGGCGGACTGAAACAGATGGACGGCGTAGGCCCCCACGGTGAGACAATCCTCGACTACAGCGTCAGCGACGCCATCCGCGCCGGCTTCGGCAAGGTGGTCTTCGTCATCCGCAGCTCGTTTGCCGAGCAGTTCAAGCAGCACGTCAACGCCGACCACTACGGCAACCGCATCGAGGTGGAGTACGTCTACCAGGAGCTGGACAAGCTGCCGGCGGGCTTCAGCGTGCCCGAAGGACGCGAGAAACCCTGGGGCACCAACCACGCCATCCTGATGGCCAAAGATGTCATCCACGAGCCCTTCGCCATCATCAACGCCGACGACTTCTACGGGCGCGACGCCTTCGAGGTGATGGCCCGCCACTTAGAGACCCTGGCCGGCACCGAAGGCCAATACTGCATGGTGGGCTACCGCTTAGAGAACACGCTGAGCGAGAACGGCACGGTGAGCCGCGGCGTCTGCGAGACCGACAAGAACGGGCTGCTCGTGGGCATGACCGAGCGCACCAGCATCGGCCGCACAGCCAACGGCATCGAGTACAAGGACAGCGACGGCAGCATGCACCCGCTGAGCGGCGACGCCACGGTGAGCATGAACCTCTTCGGCTTCACGCCCGACTACTTCGCCAAGAGCGAGCGGCTCTTCGTGGACTTCCTCAAGGAACATGGCCAAGAGCTGAAGAGCGAGTACTACATCCCCTTCGCGGTCAACACCTTCATCCACAACGGGACGGCCACCATGACGGTGCTGAAAACCACGGCCCAGTGGTTCGGCGTCACCTACAAGGAAGACCGCCCGATGGTGGTGGAGCGCCTGGCCCGCCTGCACGCCGAGGGGGTGTATTGATTTTCCCCGCCTGCGGGTTGTCAAACTCCCGCCTGAGAGGTTATCAAAACTCCCGCCTGCGGCGGAAATCTATAAATCTATTTTATTGAATCATGATGCACTTGGATGGCTTGAAAGAACTTTCGTACGAGATACGTGGTGCCGCCATGGACGTATACAACGAACTGGGTCCAGGACTGCTGGAATCGGTGTATGAAAAGGCACTGATCCACGAGTTCAAACTCCGTGATATCGATGTGGTTTCCCAAGTTCCGGTCAACATAGTCTACAAAGGTGAACTGGTGGGGAATGACCTGCGCATCGACTTACTCGTAGACGACACTATGGTCATCGAACTGAAATCGGTTGAAGAGCTGAAAAGGGTTCACTTCAAGCAACTGCGCACATACTTGAAACTACTGAACAAACCTGAAGGTTGGCTGATAAATTTTGGAGCAGAAGATTTCTCCAAAGGGATGGTCAAACTCACCAATTATGATTTTCTGCAATAGAAAACACTATAGATTTATGGATTACGCCGAAGGCGGGAGATCAGGTTCGCGAGAGAAACACAGACGATGATTTCCAAGATTTCCAAGATCTCGCGGAGCGGGAGAAATGACCTCGCGGAGCGGGAGATTACAGCATTTGCCAAGGAACACGAAAGCGAGGATACGGCGCGGTTGCTGCTGAGTGCCGCGCGGTATCCTGCTATCGACATGCCGCTGGCGGTGCAGCAGATCGAGGGGCGGCGGACGGCACGGGTGAAGTGGCCGTCGCTATTAGAGTGCGAGGGCTTCCTCTACCCTCCCCGACTGAACCGCGAGCAGGCTTCGTCGGACGAGACGGCGCTGCACAAAGCCGGGCTGGCACACGGCCGGGTGGCCGACCTCACCGGCGGCATGGGCGTGGACAGCATCGCCTTCGCCCGCCGGGCGGAAGAGGTCGACTACGTGGAGCGCGACGAGCAGCTCTGCCGCCTGATGGAGCATAACAGCAAGGCCCTCGGTCTGGAGAACATCCGCGTGCATTGCGCCGACAGCATGGAATGGCTCGCCGCCGACGGCCGCCGCTTCGACCTCCTCTTCATCGACCCCGCCCGCCGCTCGGCCACGGGGCGCAAGGTGGCCGCCTTCGAGGACTGCACGCCCGACATACTCCAGCACTTAGCGCTGCTGCGCTCAAGGTGCCGACGGCTGATGGTGAAGGCGTCGCCGATGATAGACATCGACCTCGCCTGCCGCCAGCTGGGCGACGTGGCCGAGGTACATGTGGTCTCCGTCAAAGGGGAGTGCAAGGAGGTGCTCTTCGTCTGCGGCGCCCACGACGGCGAAACCCGGATACATTGCATCGTCGGAGGGGACTACACGTGCGACTTCACGCGCAGCGAGGAAGCCGCCGCCGAGCCGCACTACTGCACCGCCGTGGGCCAGTACCTCTACGAGCCCGACGCCGCCCTGATGAAAGGGGGCCCCTTCAACCTCATCTGCCAGTGGATGAACCTCGAGAAGCTGGCTCCCAACACCCATCTGTACACGTCCGACACCCTCGTCGAAGGCTTCCCCGGCCGCACCTTCCGCGTGCAGCACGAGCTGAAGCCCAGCCGCAAGGCGGTGGCCGAGGCCATCCCCGACGGGAGGGCCCACGTGGTGACGCGCAACTACCCTGTGGCGGCGGCCGACCTGCAGCGGCAGCTGGGGCTGAAAGAGGGCGGCGACCGCT
>CAMNIH010000004.1 GCA_946540365.1 uncultured Bacteroidales bacterium | reverse complement strand
TTATTTACGCAGGCCAAGCTGTTTGACGATGGCACGGTAGCGCTCGATGTCTTTCTCCTTCAGATAGTCGAGCATTCTGCGGCGTTTGCCGACGAGACCCACCAGGGCGCGCTCGCTGACCTGATCCTTCTTGTGCTGCTTCATCAGCTCGGTGAGGTTCTGGATACGATAGGTGAACAAAGCGATCTGTCCCTCGGCGGTACCAGTGTCCTTGGCCGATTTGCCATACTGGGCAAATATTTCTTCTTTCTTTTCTTTTGTCAGATACATAACGTGTTACGTTTATTTTATTCTCTATTTCTGTTCTTGATTTCGGCTGCAAAATTACGACTATTTCTTAAACTGACAAAACATTTCTTTACTTTTTGCTAATTTTAACACTTGTTATGAATATTCACACCGGTTATATCACACCATATTCGCCCTGCCTGTATCCGTTTTCTCAATCAGATTTTAAAAGATTTTAAAAGAGAGCAGTTTTTTTCAATCAGAATGAAAAGAAACATCAAATTAGGCCAGCGCAATCTATTTCTTTTACAATCTGATTGAGCCATACCCCTACGGGGTTCTCCCGGAGGCAAAAAGTAGGGGGTTCCTGCTGGCGCAGGACCCCCCACTCAAAAAAAACACATAAAATGTCGATTTTCTAACGGACAACCAGTTTGGTCGCCGATGTCCAGTCGGCCGTCTGCACCCGCACGAAGTAGGTACCGGCAGCCAGACCGCTCACATCCAGCAGCACGTTGTCCTCCGCATTGTCGACGCGCTGCATCTGGCGCCCGTCGACGCTCAGCAGCGTCACGGTAGCCTGCTGGCCAAGGCCCTCGATGCGGACGTTGACGTAATCGCTGGCAGGATTGGGCTGCAACAGAACGCGGACGTCATCGCTCTGCACATCGTCGATGGCGACGCGAACCGTATTTTCGGTACACCACGAGCTGTTCCATCCCTCGTCGCAGATGGCACGCACACGGAAGCCGTAGGTGGTGCCCTCGGCGCTCTTGGTCATGCTGCCGGCCAGACCGCTGATGGTGGCGGTGGGAGTGTTGACAATCATGTAGCCCAACTGATCGTTCAGGTCGAAGCCCGAATAGCCGTAGGTGACAAGCCAACGCTGGTTGCGCTGACCCGGCGTCCAGCTGAGGACCACGTCGTTGCCGTCGATGTAGGACTGCAGACCCGTGACAGGATAGCAGACGTTGTCGAACACCATATCGTCGCTCCACTCGCCAACCACATGGTCGCCCGAACCGCAATAGGCACGCACGGCGGCATGGTAGCTGAAGCCCGACGAGATACCGGTGACGGTGGCGGGGTTGGTGGTGACGTCGAAGTAGAAGCTCTCGTCGTTGTTCCAGATGTGGAGCTCCCACTTGCCGCCGGTCAGATTGCCGTCGATCCAGCTGAAGGTGGCGCTGTTGGCGGTAACGCTGGTCACCTGCAGGTTCTCGGGCGTCGAGCACATCGTGTCGGTGACGGCGCTCACCTCCACCCAGTCGGAGTAGCCGTTGTCGGCAGTCGAGCAGTCGCGGCGCAGGCGGATGTCGAACGGAGCCACACTGGGCAGGTTCTCGAAGGTGTAGCTGTTGGTACCCACCACCTGAATCAGGTCGCCCCACGTGGCGGAAGCCGCATCCTTGATCTGGATCTGCACTTCGGCGCCCTCGTTGTACCACTCCACCTTGACAGACGTGGCGGTGGTGACGATCCGGCTCACCACGGGATCGAAGCAGACGGGATGGCAGCCATAGAGCGTCAGGTCGGGCACCATATTCGAGGCCGACTTGTTGCCGGCAGGCAGCAGATTGGCCATATCAGGCGTGAACGTGCCGTAATAGCTGGAGTAGAATCCGGAATAGAGCTTGTTGGTCGTAGCCTGGTGGGCACTGTAGCTGGCATCGTTGTCCGAATAGCCGTTGCTCTGGCAGTAGAATCCGACAACAATATTGCTGCTGCCGTCCCACTCGAACGGTGTGTCGAAGGTGATGCGGTGCGCACCGGCGCTGGTGTAAGCCATATTACCCGAGTAGACCTGCACGAAGCTGGTGTCGAAGAGGAATGCACTGAGGGCGTTCTGCGTCGTGTGGCCGATATAGATCGAGCAACCCGTCAAGTTGCTGCCAGCCAAGCCGTCCGCCGTGTAGAAGTTGAGACCGTCGATGGTGGTCATGCCCGTAAGCACCGACGCGTCGACAAGCACCTCGGCATAGTTGTAGTAATGATTGGGATCGCCCAGCGTGTTGGTGCTGACGCCGGCAGTGGCGTCGGCCGCATAGTTGTTCTGCTCCTCGCGATCGGTGCAGAACTGGGTCGCGAAGCGGACGATGTCGCTATACTCGCTCTGCTCCGCACCGCAGACTGCGCAGACCCGGATCTCGTAATCGGAGGCCATGTTCAGGGGGCTGAGGATGAGCGAATCGGATCCCTCGACAACGCGGGCATTCCACAACCAGGTGCCCTGCGGACGATACTGGACCTTGTAGGTCGACGCCGTACCGTTCCACGTCACGACGGCCGAACGGTCTTCGATACTTGAAACGGCGACATTGGTCGGGGCCAGACAGGTGGTGACACCACCCACCTCGATGTTGTCGATATTGATGCCGTAGCTGTTGGCGTGGGTGATACCTTTGATCGCCAGCTGGTAGACGGCAGCGCCCTGCGACATGGGCAGTTCGAAGTAGTAATGCTTCCACGTATTGACAATCGTGGTGTCGACGTTGGCCAGGAGCGTCCAGGCGCCGCTTTCAGCCATGCGGTAGTAGACCTTCACCTCGGGGGCCGGGGCCGACACAGTGTCGTAGACCGAACTGCTGTAATAGCGCGTGGCGATGTTCTGGTAGAAGGAGAGCTCGGCATTGCCGGCCATTCCCGTGAAGTCGAACGTGGGCAGCACCAGCATCGACTCGGCCTCCTTGCGGCCCTCTAAGCGCAGCATGCGGCTGCCGCTGTAGGGCATCGGGCCGTTGAAGCTGCCGCTCGTGCTGTTGACCGTCTGCGACTTCCACAGCACACGAGCCGCATCGGTGGTCTGCCACATGCACTCGAGCACATCCGACTCCAACTCGTTGAAGTACTCGTTGCTCTCGGTGACAGCAATGGGAGCGCACATCGTGGTGACGGCACCCAACGCATACGGATCGCTCATTTCGCTGCCGCAGCTGGCCGTAACCCACACATAGTACTCCGTGGCGGGCGTCAGGCCCGTGATCGTGGCCGTCGTCGACGTGACATTCATCCCGCTGAGAGTGGGATCGAACACATCGGTGTTGCTCCAGTAGACTCGATAGTTGTTGCGGTTGTACTGGTCGTCGATCTGCAGCGCGATGCTGGTACCCGTGATATTCTCCACCGTCACCGATTTCACACGGCGGCAGTTGGACAGCGCGTCGACAACGATGTCGTCAATGTAGCAATAGGAGCCATAGTCGAGAACGTGGTTGCGAATGTAGATGTAGCCGTCGGGGCCATCGTAGGTGTCAAAGCATACCTCGTATTGGTTCCATACATTGACGTCGCCCTCGACGCTGATGGTCTGGACCAAAACATACGTGCTGGTATCGGCGGGATTGGTGCATACGCCCACTTCCAGTTCCGCAGGGCCGTAGTAGTCGCTGCTCATCATGGCATAGAACGTCATCTGCAGCGAGTCGACCGACTTGCCCATCTCGGGCAGCACCAGGCGGCTGTCGTAGGTGTACATGTACATCGAACTGGAGCCGTTGTGGGAATAATAGGTATATACATAGGGATAGTAATAGCCGTAGATATAATTGGAGGCGCGGTACCAGCAGTACTGAGTGGCCGCATCGTACATCGAAGCGGTGAACTGCTCGAAGCCCTCCTGGAACGGCAAGGCCATCGGGCCGCACAGGGTCGCGGCCGTCACTATACGTCCGACCGAGGTGTCGGAGCAATTGCTGCTCACGCGGAACACATATTCGGTCGCGGGCTGCAGGTTGTTCACCGTATACTCCGTGCTCGTCGTGGCCGGTTCCGCCACCGTCCAGACGGTCGAATCGGCGTGACGGTATTCCACCTTGTACGAAAGGGCGTCGCTCGACATGTTCCACGTCAGCGTCACACTGTGCGTGTCGGGCACAGCCACCACATTGGCCGGGGCCGCACAGACCACATCCGAGCACGGCGTGAGGAACACAATCGAATTGCGGTAGTTTGCCGTCGTGGCATTGTACGAGCCATCAAGGACATCGTCACTGGTGGGATCGAACATCATACCATCGCGATAGGAATAAATGCTCATCGCCGACGACGTGTTGGTCACACGGTTGTACGTCGATGTAACCCACGAGTTGGTGATATCGTTGAACGTAAGCACGATATTCTTGTCGGCCGGCACGGTGAACGGCCGGTCGAACTGCACATCCACCCAACCTTGAGCCAAACGGACCACGCCCGAGTAGTAAAGGTCGCTGGAGTCGTGTATCACAAAATCACTGGTCGAATTATACGATGTCAGCGACGTGGTATCCATGTACACCTGTACCGTGCGCTCCATCGTGGTGCTCGTCGTCTGGTAGAAGCTGAAACCGTATATCGTCGTGTTCCCCTCCAGTTCGTCCGAGGTGAACAGCTGCTGGCTCACAGCATTGCCATAGTAGGTATACGTCGGCAGATAGCTCTGCGTACCTGTGCCGGCGCCGATCTGGATCGAACCGCCCACATTGCATCCGGTTGCAAAGGTGGTCTGAATGGTGTCGACACCTTCGCAGTCCAGCGCCAGGCGCACAAGGTAGCTCGTGCGCTGATCCAATCCCTCCAGCACATAGCTGCGGTCGTCGCCGTCCAGCACGATCTCCTCCGACTCGTTCGTCGTCTGGTTGATGACGAACAGGGAGAATCCATCGGCCTCGCCCAGCGCAGTGTTGTACTGCCAACTCACGGTGGCCGACGTGCCCTGCACATTGGTCACGGCCAGATTGTAGGGCGTCGTGCAGGACAAGCCCTCCTCGCAACTGACATAGAACTGATAGCCGCTTGCCACATTGTAGGAATCCGTCGCTCCGCGGAACCAGATCGTCATCGGGCCCACTTCCGACGTCAGGTCAAGATCGAAATACGAGCTGCCCGAACTCGAATACGAGGCCATCAGCATGCCTGTCGTGTCGCTGCCGGCGAAGATGCGCACCATGGCGGGCACGCCGTAGGAATAGCCCACGTCGCCACTGCCGGTCAGGCGCACACGCATGCCCTCCACCGACGGCATCAGCACGATGGTCTGCTCCGTGCCGGGCAGATAGTCGCCGAAGAGGCCTCCATTGTCCACCACGTTCACCCCGCACGACACGATGGTGTCGACCGAGGCGGTCACCATATACACATTCGGCATCGCCAGCACCGGGTTGCTCCAATAGCCATGCACCGCGCCGCACACCGACCGCACATAGAACTCATACACCGTTTGGTCGTCGAGGTCGGTCACCGTGGCCGTCGTGGCCGTGGCCGACACATAGTTCGTAGCCGCATCGGGGTCGAAGCCCTGCGGGCCGTAGGCAATCTGCCAGGCCGAGCCGAGCTCGTCGCTCCACGTCAGGGTCACCTGGCCCGAGACCGGCACGCCGTTCACCACCGCCAGGTTCTCCGCCTGCGGGCAATTGACGCGCTGGCGGATCACCATGTCGTCGATATAAGTAGGGTTGTCGGCAAGCGACATCTCGCTGCGCAGCACAATCCAGATGCTGTCGGTCTCGGTCACCGTGTCGAACGAGACGGTGTACTGCTGCCACGCATAGGAGTAGGATGAATTGTCGTAGGCCGTCGGGCCCACCTCGCCAACCTCGTGGAACACGGCGGTCGCCGTGTCGTCGGTCGTCACATAGCCCACCTTCACCGCGTTCTGGCCGCTCACCCACAGCACCACCTCCAGCTCGCTGGCCAGCACAGGCATCTTCGGGCTGATCAGCGATGCATTGCTGCCGCTGGGATAGATCGACAAGGCGCCGTAGCCCGTGTGGGCATAATAGGAACCCTCCTCGAGGCACGGATAATAATGCGTGCCATAATAGTCAGTCAACACAGCCGTCTCCCACCGCTTCCAGCAGAAGGGCATGTCCGTGCCGTTCGGTTCGAAGCCCTCCACAAGGGGCAGCACCGTGGCGCCGCACGCCGTGCGGAACGAAAGCATCGACACCGACGACGAATCGCTGGCGCTGCAATAAGAATAGACAAAGAAGTAGTACTCCGTATTGCCGAGCAGATTCGTCAGGTTGACTGTCGTGTCGGCGGAGAAGATCCACTCGCCGCTCTGCACCGGCGAGGTGCCGTAGGAATAATACCACTGCGAGGCGTCACCCATTTCGGTCCACGAAAGGGTGGCCGAGGTGGCCGTCAGCGCCGTGGTACGGATATTGGCCGGGGCAGGACACGTGGGGCAGGGCGACACAGTGCCCAGCGTGCTTCCCCACGTCGAGGCCGTGCCGGGAAGCGCCGTGAAGAGGGTCGACCCCAGCGAGTCGGTGATCGTGAACGACACCTCGCTGTCATACATTCCCGACTGCCACGTCAGCGTCACCGCGCCGTCGGCCGTACACAGCCGGATGGTGTCCGTGTAGGTGGCGCCGCTCGAGAGGGTGAACGACCCAATCGTCACACCGCCCTGCTGTAAGCCCAGCGCGCCGCCGTTCCAGCCGTCGCCGTACGAATCGTTGCCGGTGATGACCAGATAACAGTCGGAGCCGTTCGCACACTGCGCCTGCACATGGCCGCTCGTCGCAACCAGTCCGGCAAATATTGCAAAGAATAATGCTATCTTTTTCATAGTACTGTCCTCCCTTTACTTTTTAACAACAATCTTCGAGCCATACATACCCTCGGCCGTGCTCACCCGGATGCCGTAGGTGCCGTTGGCCATTCCCTCGGTCGGGATGCCGATGGTGCCGCTCGTGGCGCTGTAGGCCCGGTCGAAGACCTTGCGACCCTCGACGGTGAATATCTCCACCCGACGCACATCCTTGGCATCGAGGTAGATCACATCGCCGGCGGGGTTCGGGTACACCTTCACCTCGCCGTCGGCCGCCTCGTCGATACCCACCGGGATATCGGGGTTGCCCTCGGTGATCACCACGCTCACATGGGCCGTGTCGGTGTTGCAGCCGCTGCCGCCACGGGCAATCAGGATGTAATTGGTGCTCTCGAAGATCGAAGCCGTCGTGTGCAGACTGTAGGGGTTATCCAAGCCCGTGGTGGGCTCCCAGCGATAGCTGACGTTCTCGCCGTACTCCAACTCGGTGCCCACCTCGAAGCAGGCGTGGGTGCAGGTGATGGTGGTGTCCTTGACTCGCACATCGCCGCCACGGTCGAGCGTGAAGCGCATCGTGTCGTACGTCATCAGGTCGGGGAACGACGAGCAGAGCGACGTGGCCAGATAGACCTCGATGGTCTTCGTCTCGCTGAGGTCGGCATCCGGCAGACCCTGAAGGATGAAGCTGTGCGGGGTGTCGCTGATCGTCATGCCGGCCGAGCCGAAGGGCTGGCCGTTCTCGTCCAGCAACTCGAAGTCGACACCCTCGACGGCCGTGCCGCCCAGCGCGAAATGGACCGTACCCTCGCTGAAACGCGTCTCGGCCAGCGAGAGCGGCACGCTGTAGGGGCAGCTGCCATGGAGGGGCGTCACGCCCGGACGGCTCAAGCCGATAGCCGTCGTCGGCGCCGTGAAGCTGCCGCCCTCGAGGAACACGCCACTGTCGTACGAATTGTCGCTCACATTGCACACCGAGATATGCATGTGGTAGACCTGGCAGGGAACAATCTGGGCCTCGGCCGTCAGCTTGCTCGTGTAGCCATCGTACTGGATACCTTGCTCGTTGTTCGACGTGCCATAAAAACCGTTGCCCCCGTTGGAATCGATCACGCAGTTGTTGACATAATAGTTGGAGTAGTCGTAGTAGCAATTACCCCCGCCATTGAGCGATCCGTTGCCACCATACATGCCGGCATTCACCGAGTTGATGGCCACCGCCACGCCCCCGTCGATCACCGAGTCGCTGCCGGGAATCATCGCAATGTTGCGCGTCACCTCCTCGCCCGTCTCCGGATCCGGACCCGTCAGGAAGAAGGCGAACACATCATTGAAATTCGAGCACACGTACTCCGGGTACTCCTCCGAGGCGAAGCTGTAGTTGAACTGCACGCTGCCGCTGAGGCTGACAAAATCGAAGTCCAGCGTCGAGCAGCCGGTCACATTCTGTGTCGCCACGGCATTCATCTCGGGATCTGTGTAGTTCGAGTTGCCGGTGGTCGAGGCACCCTGCTGGCTGTTCGGGCCGACCGCAACGCTGATGTCGCCCGTCGTCATCAAGATGCCGTTGGCCATCATCAGCCCGGCGAAACCGTTCGACTGGAACGTACCCAAACCCGGCGTCGAGATGGTGCTCGACGAATTGGCATACTTCGCATTGAACACATACACACCTCCACCCAGCAGGTTGTTCTGGATAAATGCGGAGGGCGACTGTCCAACGGCGCTTTGCACCGTAATGTTCTGCGCCGTCGCTCCGAGCGACAGCGCCAACATCCCTATACAGGTGATAATAATCTTTCTCATAACATTTTACATTTGTTTAACAATCATATTTCCGTCTTGAATTACGGGTGCAAATATATACTTTTTTTCAATACGAAATGTTAAATCGACAAAATTTAACAAAAAAACATCCCACTACCCTACCCTGACCGGTATATGACTCTACCATTTCTTCAGTCGTTCTTCAGTCGTTCTTCAGTCGTTCTTCAGTGATCACTGAAGAACGACTGAAGAACGACTGAAGAACGACTGAAGAAAAGGTAGACTTGATATAGCGTCAAGGGCGACCTATGGAGAGGGCGACGGGTTGGAACAGGGACAAAAAAATGGGGCGACACACTTGAGGTATGTCGTCCCATACAGGAACAGGATGGCGGCCGGTGCGGCCGGACCGTTAATCGATGGCGGCGGCGATCTCGGCTGCCAGCGCCTTCAACTCGTCGGCGCTCATCTCCACATGGTGGGAGAAGTTGAGGTCGCCCGGCTGGTTGAGCGGCATCAGGTGGATATGGGCGTGCGGCACGTCGATGCCCACCACAGCCACGCCGACCTTGATGCAGGGGCAGACCTTGCGCAGGCCACGGGCCACCCGGCGGCTGAAGAGATGCAACTCGGTGAAGAGCTCATCGTCGAGGTCGAAGATGTTGTCGACCTCCTTCTTGGGAATACAGAGGACATGGCCCCGCACGACAGGGTTGATGTCGAGGAATGCCAAGCAGTGGTCGGTTTCGGCCACGCGGTAGCACGGGATCTCGCCGGCTACGATCTTGCTGAATATACTGGCCATGGCGTTAACGTTCTATGTTGACCAATTCGAATATCATCTTGCCCGCCGGGACATTGACCTCGACGGTGTCGCCTTTCTTATGGCCGAGGAAGGCCGAGGCGAACGGCGAGGTGATGCTGATCTTGGCCTCCTTGAGGTTGGCCTCGCTCTCGGGCACGATCGTGTAGCGCTGCACCTGTTTGGTCTTGGTGTTGCGGATGGTGATGATCGAGAGGAGGAGCACCTTGGAGGTGTCGATCTTGCTCTCGTCGAGCAGACGGGCATTGGCCACGAGGTCCTGCAGTTTGGAGATGCGGGCCTCGAGGTGTCCCTGGGCTTCCTTGGCAGCATCGTACTCGGCGTTCTCGCTGAGGTCGCCTTTGTCGCGCGCTTCGGCGATGGCCGCCGAGGCAGCGGGGCGTTCGAAGACGATGAGGTGGTGGAGCTCATCCTTGAGCTTCTGGAGTCCTTCTTCGCTGTAATATTTGATCTCTGACATATTCTTTATCTGTATTTAGGGGTTAGGTCACCCTCCATTCGATGTCTGACGGAGGGGCGATATATGCTTTTTTTTGATGTTGAAAAAGTGGGAAAGGCTTGTAGTGAAGCCTTTCCCATAGGTTTGGTTCTGTGCGAGCAACGCGTGGTTTCTCTCTATCTCTTTGGGGGTTGCCAGAGAGCTTAGAAGCGGAAGCTGGCGCCGATAGAGTGAGTGCCGCGCATGGGCGATGCCGACTGGTAGGAGTAGTCGAGCGTGACACCCATCTTGTCGTCCTCCTTGCTGAAGGGGATGTCGACCGAGAGACCGGCGCAGAGTCCGTTGTTGGCGGTGGCTGCATTGCCAGTCCACAGGCCGGGCTGGATGACGTAGCCGCAACGCAGCTGGAACATGTTGAGCAGGCCATATTCAAGACCGACAGTGTAGTTGTCGCGCAGGAAGGCGTTGGAGGTGAAAGCGGCCGCCACGGTGAGGCGCTGCTCCCACTGCTCGAACAGGAAGTCGTAGGAGATACCGATGTTGAGGCAGGTGGGCAGCTCCATCTCGGCAGCGCGGGTCTCAACGGTGAAGTTGTTACCGGCGGTGTTGACCATCTGGAGCGAGAGACCGGTGCCGCCGAACTTCATCGAGGGGCCCCAGTTCTTGAGGGCGATACCGAACTTGAGTTCGTCGTCCTCGCCGGTGACATACTGGATACCGGCATCGATACCCAGACCGGAGGCCGAGACGTTGTCGGTGCTCTCGGTGATGACCTTGAAGGTGACAGCACCGTGGATGGTGTTGGTGAAGCTGTGGGCATAGGCCACGTTGATGTTCATGTAGGACGGCGAGAAGGTACCGTTGGCACCTGCCTCGGGATTGTCGTACTTGGTGACATCAATATCGCCAAAGCTCATAGCCATGACATACACACCGGCCACGCCGCGCTCGAAGATGCGGATGCCGAGACCGAAGGTGTTGATGGAGGCACCGCTGGTGAGGCCACTCTTGCCGCCATAGAGCATGGTGTTGGTGTAGCCCACCTCGATACCGTTGACGAAGGCCAGACCCGCCACGTTGGAGAACATGGAACTCAGACCCCGCACGTTGGCGACATTGACGCCACCCCAGCCCGTGTTGCGGGCCCAGGGGTTGATGAGGAGCTCGGAGGCCCCGGCCGTGCCGCGGCGTTCGTCGTTGCCTGCCATGGCAGACTGCGACGTGAGGGCCGAGAGGACCACAACTACAGCAAATATTCTAAATATATTTTTCATCTTCTGTAATTTTTTGTCGTTCGTTAGGTGTTACGCAGGTTAGAAGCCGAAAGAGTTGAGGTCGACGGGACGCATGGTTCCGAACCACTTGATGACACGCTCGCCAATGCCGGGCACGGTGACGTGGATGAGGTACATACCGCCCGCGATGGGGATACCGGCCTGGTTGTGGAGGTCCCAATCAACGGTGGTGTTCTCAGCGACACCGATTTCGTTGACATCGGTGGTGCGGCTGGTAGCCGTCGGTCCGATGGTGCGCACAAGGGTGCCGTCGGGAGTGTAGATGCGGATGTAGCAGCCCTCGGGTTTGCCGTTCTTGTTGACACCAGTGGGCAGGTTGATGATGCGCACCTTGGTCTCAAGCTGGCTGGCCGTCTCGTAGTTGGAGTAGCTGTAGTAGGGGTTGGGAACCACATTGATCATGCTGAGCAGGGAATCGACGTACTCCTTACGCGCATCGGCAGCCGTGGCCTGGTTCTCAAGGACAGCGTCGGAGCTGTTGATGATGAACTGGTAAACGGGCATGTTGCGGTTGACGGCGGCGTTGCCGGCCTGGACAGCCGTGGTGCCGTTGAAGGTCATGTTCTTATTGTACGGCGTACGGATGTCGATGTCGATGGTGACGTCGCACGGAATATCCTTCGGGTCGTCGAACTGGTAGCGCGAGCTGACAAGAGGCATGTTGACCCAAGCCGTCGAGGCATAGAGCAGGGCGATGGAGTCACGCATGGCGTTGTAGTTGTCGGCACGGTTGATGATACCCTTATAGATCAGGCGGTTGCCGCGAGTGGAGAACTTCATCATGTTCTCGGCCGACTTGAGCATCTGGATAGCCCAACGACCACCATCGTAGCTGGGCGTGACATAGGTGACATACTTGTTGAGGTTGACGTTGTTGGCGTCGCGCAGATCGTAGAAGGTCTGACGGGTAGCGTTCATCACATAGATGAAGTGACGACCACCCATGACGTAGTTCTGCGTGCCTTCCATCGTGGTGCTGACGGGATTCCACTTCATGTCGCGACCGTTGAACTGGACATAGCGCGAATCTTCACCGAACATGATGTTCAAGCGCTCGCCGGTAACGGTGTTGATGGCGTAGCCGGGGAACCAACCCATACCGATGGAGTCGATGTAGGCGGGGTTGTTGGGATCATTGGCGTCGGCAGCGATGCCGAGCTCAGCGCAGGTCTTGCCGTCTTTGTTGACCGAGGCATGGCCACGGCGCATGAAGCGGCGCACATTGCCTTCGGACTGGGTGTGGTCGTCGCACATCTCGATTACCGGGCAACGGGTCCACTTGGTCTTGTCGGCAGTGAAGACGATGTGGACGCTGGGCAGCTTGGCAAGCTCGCTGTAGTTGAGAGCCTTGTTGTAGATATTGGTGAGCAGCAGACGCTCGAGCTGGTTGCGGTTGGTGATACCGCTGATGGAACCCACACTGTCGCGGACACGATCCTCGTCGCTGATGAAGGGTGCGAAGCTGAAGCCCGGGTGGAAGGGCATGGTAGAGACGACACCGTAAGGAGCCCAGAAGCCACCGACGACGCCCTCGTAGAGCTGAGTCTTGTCGATACCTTCACTGGAGTCGATGTAGGTGGTCATGCTTCCCTGCGTGAGAACGAAGGCCTTGAAATAGTCCTCGTCGAGGTAGGGCTCGTTGACATCGTACTGCGTGGCAGGCGAAGTGAATGCACTGTAGGCATTGGGCGAGAACTGGCTGCCCGAACGGATCCAGTTGTACATCAGGTAGGAGTCGTTGTCGGGAATAGCGGAGAGCCACTGCTTGGTCTCGTCGGCGAAGGTCATAGAGGAACCCAGCAGAGCGCCTTCGTTGACAAAGCCCTGATAGAAGCCGCCGGCGAAGTAGTTGGCCTGACGCGTACCGGAGGAGGTGGTGTAGCCCGAAATATCGATGCTGGTAGCCGACGGCTCGGGATTGAGCAGCGAGACGGCAATACCGAGTTCGGGGAAGATCTGCTCGTTGTAGCGCGAGATGGCGAAGTGCGACCAGACTTTGTAGACGGTATCGGTGCCGGAGACATAAACCGGCTTGCTGGGATCGGCATTCACGATGCACCAGCGGGTTTTCTTGTTGACACCCTGGGAGTCGTCGTTGACGGTATCGCCGTTGGCGTTGACCGACATGTTCCAGAACATAATGTTGTAGCTACCCTCTTTCAGCTTGAAGGGATCGATCACGCGAACGTTGACGGGGCCATAGTTCTCCTCGTACTCGGGGTGGGCGACGATACAGGGGTTGGTCATGTAGGAGTAGTCGCCAGCGGCACCGCCGGCAGGCTGCATGTAGTTCCAGACATAGGTACCGGGGCCTTTACCCTCGACACCGGGAGCACCCATGAGTTCGGCGATGGAAGCCTCGGTCATGCGCAGACCCGAGCTGGTACCGTTACCGAAGCCCTCGATACGAATGATGTTGGGGCACATGCCGAATTCGGACTGGGCTATCTGGCCACCATGCTCGACAGCGGGATTGTGGGGGATAGCAGTGATAGGAGTGATGCTGCCGCCCTTCTCGTTCTTACGGCCGGCGAGGTAAGGCTCCTTCTGGCCATCGAGGTAGGCGGGATCGGTCTGCGAGTACTCTTTAAAGCGGTTCTGCGCGTAAGCGACAGCGATGAAGTAGTACTCCTTGTTGTTGACAAGTTTGGTGTTGGTACCAGTGGCGAAAGCATCGGTGGTGATGCGGAAGACATGCTGGATACCTTCGTTGGCACCGTCGACCATTACCTGACCGGTGATGAGACCGGTGGCAGTGTTGGTGGTGTAGTTGACCAGCTTGCCGATGGGCAGACTGGGGCTGCTGTTGACAACGGTATCATAAACAGTGATGGTGTCGTGGTTGGCATCGAGGGCCAGATGCGAGGTGATGACGAGAGTGTCATAGAAGTTCTTGATATCGCACTGGGCAACGAGCTTAGCCTTAGTCTCGTCGTAGATGTCGGCAATCGAAGTGTTGGCATCCTTGAGCTGGAAGATCTGGTAACCCTCGAAGATATAGCTGCGAGCGACAGAGTCGTAGAGGTGGCTCTGGCCACGCTCGTCGGTATAGCTACGGACGATGGCGGGGTCGATCTCGCGGTACTTCTCATTGTAGTTGTTGGAGCTGCGGTCTTCATACGAGAGATAAAGGATAATCTCGTTGTTGAGCTCCTGGCAGGTCATGGTGGGAGCGTCGGGGCCGTCGAGCACTTTGAAGCAGTTCTCGAAGAGGGCCTGGCAGACGTCATCGATGGCACGGAGGGCTGTGACCGAAGCCCACTGACCGTCGCCCGAAGAGGCCTGGGCGAAAGGAATACCGACGGTGATGTAGTTCAGAGCACCGGGCTTCAGGGTGAAGGGGCCGGCCGACTGCATGAAGCGGCGGTCTCCAGGGCTGTTGCCGGCGGTGATTTCACGCCAGTCATTGGGATTGACGGTGGGAATGACACCGTCGGTGCCCCAATGCCACGGGTCGCTATCGTCGGGGAACATGAAGTCGCAGTCGATGCTGGCGGGATCGATGCCGTTCGAAACAGCATTTCCACCATACTTCATACGCTGACCATTCTTCCAGTAGCCGCGCAGGTAGTTGTAGTAGTCACTGGCCTTGGTGGGCTCGCCGTAGATGGCATCGCTGGAGTTGTCATAGTACACAAAGCGGCGCATACCGAAACGCTCGTCGTCCTTGATGTTGTTGCCGAAGTTGACACCATTGATGGCGCAGTTGCCAGTGGCATCGCCGGGAACAAAGTACCAGCTGGCGGGATCAAGGGCAAAGAAGAGGTCGGCATCGTCGGTGATGGCGATGGTATCGTAGTAGATGTTACCCTGGTCGTCGGTACGACGGTAGTTCTTCAGGAGGTTCTTAACCTGGAGATTCGTGTAGCTGTCGCTCAAAATCTTGGGAATGTCGATCTTGGGATTGTCAAGACCATCGGGATCCATATAGGGGCCCTGGAAGAAGTCGATACCAACGGCAGGAGGAATGCCGGAGTAACTACCCGAACCAGGGGTGTCCTGGGGCTTACCATTGTAGCAATAACCCAAACCACGGCGCACATCGCATCCGACAAAGTCGTCGAAAGCATAACCGAGATCCGGGTCGACCCACTGGCTGAAGTAGGTCTCACGGAGCTCATAACTCGAACGGTTGATGATCTCGTAGGAGTAGAAGGTCATGTTGTTGATCTCATCATTGGTGGAGAAGGCAAAGGCCTGGGCGCGGATTTCAAGACCGATGGCCTCGCCCTTCGACTCGGTATGAGTGTTACCCTTGTCGTTGAAGACCCACCAAATGGTCTGGTCGCCCTTCAGCACCTGGTCGGACAGAAGGCCACCCTTGACAATTCTCTCGGAAGTCTCGAGCGTCGGGGAGACATGCTCGGTGTACTTATTGCCCCATTCCGCCTTCAAAGTACGCGGGCAGAGGTCGTTGTCGAAGTCATAGTAGGGATAGTCACCCAGTGCCGGCTCGTAAATATTGTTGTGGTTGGCATCAAAGAAAGGAGCCAGATAGGGGCTTAAATCATCACCCACGCCATGGGCAGGCCACTTGCTGATGATATCGGGGATGTCGGGGTTGTCACCCGTAGCACCGTTCTCATCGTATTCGAAATGCGACTTGTGGGCCAACACCTCGGCTTTGGTGATGATGAAGTGCTTGTCGTAGTCGTTACAGACGGGGAGGTCGACAGAGGCCGTACCATTGATTTTAAGGGGACCGGGCCAGTAGTCGTCACCGTCGCTACCGAAACGAAGGGCGGCAATACGCAACTGATCGTTGACGTCAGTACCACCGATCCAAAGGGCGGCACAGAAAAGCGGGCAGGTGTTACTGTTCTTAGGCAGATGGTACTTGGCCACGCTACCGTCGTACCACATGTTACCATAGCCGTTAATCAAAGCGCGCACGTTGTTGATGTTGAGCTCGGCAGTACTCTGAGCTCTCTTACATACAGCAGCCTTTGATTGTACAGCAGCTTTCTTTGCATTGACTCTCTTGCTTCCCAAATACTCGCGTGCCGAAACAGGGGCAGAGGCTGTGATCAGCAGCAAGGAAATCAAAACCAATTTGCTATATATACTTTTCATCTTGATTTATTTTTTTCGCTGATGGATTAGAAGTTATAGGACACGGACAATTTGATCGTGCGCGGGCTGGAGTAATTCCAGGTGTTGTTGCGCAGGATGATGGTGTAGATGTCGCGATAGGCCTGCGGGTCGAGGTAGGCATTGATGACCTGCTGCGACTCGGGGTCGGTCAGATAACCATTGTCCTCGGGGTTGCCCGTGACGGGGAAGACTCCGACAACGTTACGGATATCGAAGAGGTTGTTGACGGTGAGGTCGACCTTGAGGTAGGTCTCACGTTTTCCGACATTGATGAACCACACCTTGTCGGCAACGACATTGAAGTAGAAGCCCCACGGCAGACGAGCTCCGCGATAACCACCGACGATGGTGGCCTGCGAGTTGGAGAGCTGCTTCGTGTACGGACGACCGGACTGAGCGACAGCGAGGAAGTCGATACCGAAGTTCTCGAGGAGCTTGATCTCTTTCTTGCGCTTCTCGCCAGTCTCCTTGTCGGTCACGACACGGGTAATGACGGGACCATTGTACTTGGCACCCGAACGATAGCGGAAGTCGACGTTGGCCTTGAACTCATGACGGCGGTCATCGCTGATAGGATTGAGCATCTTCAGGGTCGTGTAACCTTCCTTGATAAGCTCAGTCATCGTGGCGGACGACAGGCCGGTACCCTCAGCGTACTGCAGGGTGTAGTTGGCATTGATACGGACATTCTTGGTCTGACGGAGGTCGTAGGCCAGGGTGACACCCTTGATGGTACGGAAGTCCTTATTGTCGTAGCTATAGTAGTTGGGGTTGGGGTCAGCACCAGCATACTGGACGAGCTGGATCAGGTCGCGGGTCTCTTTGTAGTAGGCCGAGGCGCTGATGGCCGACGACTGGTTGAGGGCCTGCTGGAATCCAAGTTCGTAGTTGGTGATGCGCTCGGGTTTCAGGTTGGGGTTGGTGATGAGCGACACCTGAGTCATGTACAGGTAGCTGAGGTAGCTGGCCTCCCATCCCGAAGAGGGACGACGGGCAATAATGTCGTAGCTGGCCTTGAACTGGGACTTCTCACCGATGGGGAACGAGAAGGCGATACGCGGCATGGCGACAATCTGGGGAGTGTAGCGTTCGAAAGCGCTGCGATAGACGGTGTTGTTCTTGAAAGCAGCCTGACCGCCATGGTCGCCACCAGTACGATAAGGAGTAGGCTTACCCGAGACACCGTTGACCTCGCTCGGCGAAGCAACCTCGGTACCGGAAGCATTATACCACTTGCCGTCGGGCGAACGGTAACCGACGATGGTCGGCATGCTGGTGTTGGTCTCGTCAGGAACGTAAGTCACATAAGGAATCCAATCCTCGATACCATCGGTATAGAGATATTGGTCACCGCCACTGATGAGGGACGGGGTCTCGCGGATGTCGGCAACAGTGTAGGCCTCGTAGAGCAGATAGGGATCCTTCATGACCCACTGGTTGCCGTTGAAGTAGTCGACACGCACACCGACATTGAAGATAAGGTCTTGGAAGTAGAACTTATCCTGGATATAACCTGCCATGTAGATAGGCGAGAAGGCCGGGAGGAGACGCTCGTCGGAATTGAAGAAGCGGTCGAAGTTCCAATCGCGACCATTGTACTTCTTACCGGTGTGGTCGTAACCAAGATAGCTGACGATCTGGTTGCCGCTGTTGAACAGCTCGTCGGCCGAGAACATCTCGATACCGCCGGCGGCCACATAATCATCGGGAGAGTAACGGTCGATATCAATCCAAGTGTAGTCGTCGATAAGGCTGCCGTCGGTGTTACGATAGCCATGCTCGATCAAATATTTACGGAAAGCCTCGTCGAAGGGGGACTGCTGATCCTTGTCGAGCAAGCGGGGATAGCTGACATACAGCTGGGAACCACGCTGCTCATAGATGGCAGCCGAGTCGGCAGTGTTCATCTGCAAGATATGACGGTTGGCATTCTGACGCATGATGGTCCACAGGCTGTAGGCACCCAAAGAATAGGAGGACTGCCACATCTGGTCATACTGGAAACCGACCTCGATTTCATGGCCCTTGATGTCGGCCGAAGCCTTGGCCTGCAGGTAGAGGTAATCGTTCTGGCTCTTGGAGAAGCTCGAGCCCTTGACACCCACGTTATTGATCAGGTTGTAGATGCTCGAGGGGGAGTCACCGTTGTACAGACCCTTATACAGATTGATATAATCACGGGTTGTCAGGTACGGCTGGATATCCTGGAATTCGGGCGAGAAGAAGAGCTGCTCGTTGTAGTTGGCCAGGATGGGGTTGTAGGAGGTGTAGCCGTTGACAGGGTCGTTGGGCGAAACATAGGTCACCTGGTCTCTCCAGTTGTTCTGCACGTTGGCCCACTGCTGGATACCATTGTAATTGATCTGACGCAACTCGTAGGTCGGGACTTTCTCAGTGATGAATTTACCAATATAACCATACTTAAACACATCGTCGATACTGCTTCCGAAAGTCTCGTCGTACGACCTCGAGGTGTAACGGTTGATCATTCCCGTGACATTGTACATCACGTTTTTGATGGGCGACGAAGCCTTGGCCTCATCCTCGTTCGACGACTCGGCATCGGGGAAACGCTGAGTGAAGTCGACCGTCAACGCCATGTTGACTGCCTCGCCGACCATCTGGCCCATCAACGGCATCGTCAGAGGCGAGATACCCGCCGAGGGGGAGTGGCTGTAGCTGAACTCACCCGTCAAGGTCAGAGTGGCATAGTCCGAGAAGCGGAAGTCGAGAGCGCCCTCCATGCCGATGCTGTAGTACTGCAGGTTCGGCACACGCGAGGGATCCGTGAAGTTCTTCTTGCGCAGACGAGTGATTTCGTAGAAGTCCTCCTTGCGCAGCTCGGTCTCGGCCGAGTAGTTGACACCGCCGGTCAGCGGGTCGTATGACAGAGGATTCTGCTCGAACTGACGCACCAACTCGTCGTTAACGATGCGGTAACGATAATCCTTGACGCGATAGAACGGCGACTTCTCATACGAAGCCTGGCCAGTCAGACGGAAGCCCACGAGAGTACGCTCGATCGAGGAGCCGTCGTCCTGCACAAAGTTCTTCTTGATCACCGGACCCGTCAAATAAAGCACCAGGGCATTGTAGAGACGGTAGTCCAGATATGTCTCCCAACGCACCAAGCCCTTGAACTGGCTCGTTGGCGGTTTAAGCGTAATAATCTGCGTGCCGCCGATAGCCTCACCGATGCTGGCCGGTGTACCACCCAGGATAACCTGGATCTCGGCGATAGCCTCCTTAGGAGCCGCAATACCCGTACGTTTGCGGACGTTACCCTGCTGGGTAACCATGCCGCTCTCACCACGGGCCGTACCGGTACCGCCATCGCTGTATCCGATACCACCCACCGATGCCACGATGCTTTCCACCGAGTTACCCGGCATGCGGGCAATATCGTCGCTCGAAAGACGGGCACCTTGCTCGGCAGAGCCGATCTCGATCACAGGCACCTTGTCGGCCACGATGTCAACCACCTCAAGGGTTGTTGCCGTGGGATTCAAGGCGACGTCAACGACGGTGAAGCCAGAGGCCTTCACATTGATACCAGTCTGGACATAACGGTTGTAGCCCACATACGACACCTCGATGTCGTACTTGCCGACGGCAAGGGGTTTGATGGTGTAGATACCATCAAAATCGGTCTGTCCACCGTGTACTTGTTTACCATCTTGCTTAACCACAACGTTAACGAAAGGCAGAGCCTCTTTCGTCTTGGCATCGGTAATAGTACCCTTCAGGGTTCCCTGAGCGAAGGCTACCACTTCCGCCATCAGCAAGAGTCCGAATGTCAATAGTACTTTTCTAAACATTCTCATTGCGTTTACATGTAGATTATTGATTATTTTTATTTACACTCATCATTGGGCCAACTCTTTGGTTTTCTGCTTGCCGGAGATCTCATATACCACCGAGCAGGCGATGCACAGCGACGAGAAGACGCCGACGAGCACACCAACCAAGAGGGCGAAGATAAATCCACGAATCACCTCGCCACCGAAGATAAACATCATCAACAGGGTAACGAAGGTGGTACCCGACGTATTCACCGTACGGGCCAGAGTGGAGTTGATTGCATCATTCATGTGGGTCGTAAGGTCGCGCTTCGGATAAAGCTTGCGGTACTCACGCACACGGTCGAAGATAACCACCGTGGCATTGATGGAGTAACCGATAACCGTCAGCACGGCCGAAATAAAGTACTGGTCGACCTCGAGGTTGAACGGCAGCAGGCCGTAAAGCAGCGAGAAGATACCAATGACCAGAATAGTATCGTGAGCCAGAGCGGCCACAGATCCGATACCGAAACGCCAGCTGCGGAAACGCAGTCCGATATAGACAAACATCACAAGCAGACCACCGATCACAGCCCAGATCGAGTGGACCAGATTGTCATGGGCAATCGTGCCACCCACCTGGTCGGCCTGAATGATGCCGAGAGGATTGGTCTCCGTGCTCTTGAACTCGTCGACAGTAATCGGCGACGAGAAGTACTCGCTGGTTCCAGCATACAGTTTCTCGACAATCTCGTTCTTGACAGCATCGCCGTCCTCGGTGATCTTGTACTTGGTCGTAATCTTCAACTGGTTGCTCGGACCATAGGTCTTCACTTCGGGGGCCTCGTCGAACTGCTTTGCCAAGTCGGCACGCACATCGACAGCATTGACCGGCTGGTCGAAACGAACCACATAGGTACGGCCACCCGAGAAATCAATACCGAAGCTCAAACCGCGGAAGCAGAAGCTGGCCACACAGATCACGATGGCCACACCGGCGATGGTGTAGAAGACTTTGCGTTTGCCAATAAAGTCGACATGCGCGTTGCGCAGGAAATTCTCCGAGAAGGGGAACGAGAAGGTGATGTTGCGCTTGCGCTGCAGGTTGCCGTCGATAATCAAACGAGTGATGAAGATCGAGGTGAAGAGCGAAGTCACAATACCGATGCAGAGGGTGACAGCGAAGCCCTGTACGGCACCCGAACCGAACATGATCAGCACCAGACCCAGCAGGAAGGTGGTCACCTGACCGTCGATGATAGCCGAGTAGGCGTTTTTGAAACCGTTTTCAACAGCGTTGGCAAGACTGGCTCCGGCACGGAGCTCTTCCTTGACACGCTCGTAGATAATCACGTTGCCGTCGACTGCCATGGCCATGGTCAACACGATACCGGCAATGCCAGGCAGGGTGAGAACCGCACCGATGGAGGCGAGGATACCTATAAGAAGGAATACATTAGTAATAAGGGCAGCCACCGACACCCAGCCTGCGCGGTTGTAGAACACCACCATATAGATGAGCACCACAACAAAGGCAAGGATGAACGAGATCAAACCGTTGCGAATCGACTCCTGACCCAGCGAAGGTCCGACGACGGCCTCTTGCACGATAACGGCGGGGGCCGGGAGCTTACCGCTCTTCAGGATGTTGGCAAGGTCCTTGGCCTCTTCCAACGTAAAGTCGCCCGTGATCGAGGAGCGGCCACCGGCGATCTCACCATTGACGCGAGGTGCCGAGTAGACCTGGTCGTCGAGGACGATGGCGATACAGTTACCCACATTCTCGCCCGTGATACGTTTCCACTCGCGCGCGCCCTCGCTATTCATTGTCATAGAGATTTCATTGCCGCCCACGGTCGAGAAGTCCTGACGGGCGTCGCTGATGCAACCGCCATCGAGCAGAGCCGAACCGTCGCGGGTAGTGATCTTGATAGCATAGAGGACATACACATCCGGTCCGAAGTGCTCGTCGGCCTTGGCCGACCAGAGGAACTTCACCGTACGGGGATCGTAGACCTTTTTCTCAGCAGCCTTCTCGAGCATGGCACTGATATCGGCACGATCCTTGCCGGCCGCAAGACCCACGATAGGACCCTGCAGGGGCTGACCGTTCTGGTCCATGTACAGCTGCAACTTTGAAATCAAGGGGTTGGTCTTGGCGAACTCCTCAAGGTTGGCAGCCTGCGAGGCCGTGGTGGCATCGTCAGCAGTCAGCTGGTCAAGCATCGCCTCCGCGCTGTCTTTCACAGCCACCTCTTCCTGCGCAACAGCGTTGGAATCAGTCTCATTGGTATTGTTGATCGATGCCAGGTAGGTATTGGCAGCGGCCAGATAACCGATAGCCTCGGTATTGTCATACGTCTGCCAGAACTCCAACTGGGCGGTTCCCTGCAAAAGCTTGCGCACGCGCTCAGGTTCCTTAACACCGGGAAGCTCAACCAAGATGCGCTCCGAAGCCGAGAGCTTCTGGATGGTGGGCTGGGCCACACCGAACTTATCAATACGCTGGCTCAGGATTTGGTACGTGCGGTCATAAGCACCGGCGGCCTCTTCCTTGACGACCTTGATCACATCGTCGTTCTTGTCGCCGAGTTTGATCTTGTCACGGAGCTGACCGCTGAAATAGGAAGCCAACTGCACATTGGCATCGAGCTTGAGGATTTCATCGTAGAAAATCGAAACGAAGTCGCGATTGGTGCTCTTCTTTTGCGTAGCCAGGGCGTTGTCGATCGCCTGGTTGAAGAGGGGATCCTCGGTGTGGTCGGCCAACGCGCGAACCACGTCGACGGTGGAGACCTCGAGCATCACGTTCATACCACCCTTCAGGTCGAGGCCGAGGTTGATCTCACGGCTCTGGCACTGACGATAGGTGTAACCCAGATAGACTTTCTGCGAGGCCATGGAATCCAGATAGCGGGCCTCACGGTCGTTACGGAGCGAATCCATAAGGATCTGGGCGTCGACGGGGTTGACGGTACGGTCGGCCACCAACTTCTGCGCCTGCTCACTTTTGATGTAGTTTTCAGCTGATTTCTTGGCTTTGCGCTCAACGCTGCTTGTCACAAAAGTAAACGACAATTGGAACAAACAAACCAACGCGAATGCCCATGCCAAAAATCTGATAAGTCCTTTATTCTGCATAGTTTATGTATAAATTTATATTTTTTTCATTTCCACATTTGAATGTGCAAAAATACCAAAAAATCTGGACATGACAAACAAAATTAAAAAAAAAGATGTATCTTTGCACCGAAATTATAGATATACAAGAAGATATGGAAGAAAAAAAATACCTGTCCGTCAAGGAATGGGCCGACGAGGACCGTCCGCGCGAAAAGATGATCCTCCGCGGAAAGAAGGAACTAACTAACGCTGAACTGATTGCGATTCTTTTACGAAGCGGCGTAACTGGCAAATCAGCAGTCGAAGTTGCCAAAGAGATCCTCGACATGTCTGGCAACCGACTGACGACACTGTCACGCCTGGAATTCAACCAGTTGTCATCTGTCCGAGGCATGGGGAATGCCAAAACCGCCACACTATTGGCCGCCCTCGAGCTGGGCTGGCGCATGCAAGGGGAGATAAACGACACCAAAGAGCTGATTATCAGCGACAGCACTTCGTTATTCAAATACATGAAACCCGTCGTCGCCGATTTGGACCACGAGGAGTTCTGGGCTGTCTATCTGACCGTCCACAATCGGGTCATCTCTCGTCAACGAATTGCCATGGGAGGGCAAACGGAAACGCTCGTCGACCCAAGGATCCTTTTCCGCAACGCAATCGAATGTAAAGCAGTGAAAGTCTCCGTATTACACAATCATCCTGCCGGCAGCACACGCCCCAGCTCCGAAGACCGCCGCCTGACACACCAACTGGTCGAAGCAGGGAAACTGCTTCAAATACATGTTATCGAGCACCTTATCATCGCCGTCACTGCCACCGGACAACCCGACTACTACAGCTTCCACGACGAGGGTTTAATCTAACACAACCGTCTTATTCTATGGTGTTTGAATAGAGTTCAACGGTTCAATGACAGCTCCACACTCACCGAGTCCATCTGCCCCCCCAGCGGAGGATTCATCTTATAGACCTTCACCGTGACCGACACAATGTCGGCGAACTCGCCGAGCACACTCTCCCCTATCCTTCGGCCCACATGCTCCAGCAAATTGGACGGCTGCTGCATCTCGCACTTCACCACCTGGTAAACATCCAGATAACTCACCGTATCACCTATACTATCAGACACTTCAGCCTTTGCAGTGTCGGTATCGAACTGCAGGTCTACCATAAAATGCGTTCCTATGGCACGCTCCTGCTCGAAGCACCCATGATGCGCATAGAAACGCATCCCATTAATCGCGATACGGGCCATCAGATAATATTGTCAAATTGATGAAGGAAGCGCAAGTCGTTCTCGAAATAGAGACGGAGGTCACGAATCTGATACTTGAGCATTGCCATACGTTCCACACCCATACCCAGAGCGAAGCCCGTATATTCCTTACTATCAATGCCACACGCATCCAGCACATTGGGATCGACCATGCCGCATCCCAATATCTCCAGCCACCCTGTGCCTTTGCAGATATTACATCCTTTACCGCCACAGATGTTGCACGAGATGTCCATCTCGGCACTCGGTTCCGTGAACGGGAAGTAACTGGGACGCAGACGGATCTGTGTGTGTTCGCCAAACATCTCCTTGGCGAAATAGAGGAGCGTCTGTTTCAAGTCAGCGAAAGTCACCTTCTTATCCACATACAACGCCTCGACCTGATGGAAGATACAATGCGCACGAGCACTAATTGCCTCGTTTCTAAACACTCGACCCGGAGCGATGATACGGATGGGGGGCTTGTGGGTCTCCATCACTCGTACCTGCACCGAGGAGGTGTGGGTACGCAACGCCACCTCCTGCTTGCCCTCCTCCTTTTCCACAAAGAAGGTATCCTGCATATCGCGGGCGGGATGGTCGTGAGGGAAATTGAGTGCGGAGAACAGATGCCAGTCGTCCTCGATCTCGACCGACTCCTCGACAGTGAAGCCGATGCGGGCAAAGATGTCGACAATCTCGTTCATCACCACAGAAAGCACATGACGGCTTCCCTGCTGCACGAAATCCGTGGGGAGCGTAAGGTCATGCGTATTGTTCAACTCAGGTGCCTGTTCGACAAAACTCTTCCACTCCTCGACCTTGGCCAACGCAGCAGTCTTCAGCTGGTTAAGGGCAATGCCGATTTCCTTCTTCTGGTCGTTGGGGAGAGCCTTGAACTGTTCAAACAGGTCGTTCATTATACCTTTACGGCCGAGGAAACGCACACGGAACTGCTCCACCTCGGCTGCCTTGTCTTTAAAATCCTCGATACGTGCGGCACGTATCTCATCAATGTACTGAGATATAAGACTTTTTATCTGCATTTATATTAGTTTTTTTGTCACAGTTTATTTAATCACTTTAACACTCAGGATTCGCACATCCCTCACCGGACGGTCTGCAGGGCCCGTTTGGACGGCTGCGATCTTATCCACAACCTCCATCCCCTCAACCACCTGTCCGAACACGGTATAGTCACCGTCCAGGTGAGGCGTACCGCCTTCGGTCATATACACTTTACGGCGCTCGGCCGGAATCGGCTTGCCAAAGCGCTTCTCCATCATATCCAGCGTGGCGGCATCCCACGGCTGTCCTTGCACAATATAGAACTGCGATGCCGACGATTCCTTCTTCGGATTGACGTTATCGCCCTGGCGTGCAGCGCACAAGGCACCCTTACGATGGAACAGGTCGGGACGGAATTCCGCCGGAACAGTATAGCCCAGCGTGCCATCCCCCAGCATCTGATTGGGTTTGGCATTCCGCGAGTTGGGATCGCCGGCCTGGATCATAAAATTCCTGATCACACGATGGAACAACAGGCTGTCATAAGCGTGAGTTTTGACCAATTTCAGGAAATTGTCACGGTGCAAAGGGGTCTCATTGTATAGCATAATCACCATTTTACCCTCTGTGGTAACCATTTCCACCCGCACCCTCTTGTCCTTCTTAAGATCCTGTGCGAATGCACCTTGCACCAATCCGATGCTTAACGTCAGCAAAAAAATTGCAACAAAAGAGATTTTTTTCATCCTATATTGATTATTTTTACTAATTTTGCAATGCAAAAATAAGAAGAAAAATAGACATAACAAGACAAAAATTATAGTTTTATGAAGAAAAAAATCCACACATTCTCCCTACTGCTGTTTTTCAGCCTTTTACCCATGGCCCTCTTTAATTCGTGCGACAGCGACACGAACAGTTATTTGGAGGTTTTGGTGATTGACGAGATTCAAAAAACACCCGTTTCTGGTGCCGTTGTGGAGACTTACCAGTTCAACTGCAACGAAAGCGACTACAACTACCGTAGCGGCGTCACCAATGGCGAGGGCATCTTCACCACCTCTTTCATCAATCCGGCCATCATCTCGATCCAGGTGCGCCTGAACCTCGAAAACGGAGGCTACCGCATGGGCACCGGCACGGTTCGTCTCATCGAAGGCGAAACCAAGACAACACAGGTGGTACTCTCCAGCGAGGTTCGATTCTAAACTACATACAACATGACATTTACCCCCACCGATAAAGACCTGGTTCAACTCAACGAACTGGGTCTTTCTGTTGAACGCGTACAGCAACAGATAGACCACTTCAAACAAGGATTCCCCAAGACCCGCCTCGATGCCGCAGCCACCCCTGACAATGGCGGCATCATCGTACTGGACGACAAGGACATCGCACGCTACGCCAAACTCTACCGCACCCTCTGCAAAAGCCAGAAACTGCTCAAGTTCGTCCCCGCCTCGGGTGCGGCCACCCGCATGTTCAAGGATCTCTACTCCTTCGCTTCCACATACTTCGGCGTGGCCACCAACTTCGACAAAGAGTTTCCCGAGGTGAAGGAATTTCTGGAGCACATCCACTCCTTTGCCTTCTTCAACGACCTGAAAGCCAGCATGGCATCGGCCGACCTCGACATTGAGGAATACCTCCAACGAGGCGACTACAGCACGGTCATCAACTTCCTGCTCAAAGAACAATACCTGGGGTACGGCAGCCTGCCCAAAGCGCTGCTGAAATTCCACCGCTACGGCGAGGTGCAACGCACTCCGTTCGAGGAACATATCGTCGAAGGCGTCCTCTATTCACGCTGCAGCGACGGCACGGTCCACCTGCACTTCACCATCTCGCCCGAGCACCGCACAGCCTTCCGCCGCAAACTGGCCGAGGTGAAGCAATACTATGAAAGCACCTTCAACATCAAGCTGAAAGTCAGCTTCTCGGAGCAAAAACACTACACCGACATCATCGCCGTCGACGAGCAGAACCAACCCCTGCGCGACGAGGAGGGGCGCCTCATCTTCCGCCCCGGTGGACATGGAGCCCTCATCGAGAACCTCAACGAGCAACGCGCCGACATCATCTTCATCAAGAACATCGACAACGTGGTTCCTGACTGGATGAAGCATACCACCGTGATCTACAAGCAGGTACTGGCCGGCATGCTGTTCGAACTGAAGGAAAAGACCTTCGAGACCCTCCGCGCCCTCGACCACCAGCCCGACGAGAAGACGCTGCGCAAGGCGATACACTTCGCCAAAGAGGAGCTGAACATCATGGTACCAGAGGGTTGCGACGCCAAGACTCTCCACGGCCTGCTCAACCGACCGATGCGCATCTGCGGCATGGTGAAGAACCTGGGCGAGCCCGGTGGCGGCCCCTTCTATACGATTGATTCCAAATGTCGTAGAAGCCTGCAAATCGTGGAATCGGCCCAGGTGAACCACAAGGATCCGCAGCAGGAGGAGATCTTCCAGGCCTCGACCCACTTCAACCCGGTCGACCTGGTGTGCAGCACCAAGAACTACCGCGGCCGCTACTTCGACCTGCGCCAGTATGTCGACCCGCAGACGGGCTTCATCAGCAAAAAGAGCAAGGGAGCCCTGACGCTGAAGTCGCAAGAGCTCCCCGGACTCTGGAACGGAGCCATGGCCGACTGGATCACCCTCTTCGTCGAGGTGCCGGTGGCCACCTTCAACCCCGTCAAGACAGTGAACGACCTGCTCCGCAAGGAGCACCGCGAAGGATAAACCACGCGGCAGCGGCCATCACCAGCAGCAATGTCAACCCACAGGCCCACCAGTTGATGGTGCGGCCTGTTTCTTCTATTATATAGTCGTCCAGCAGAAGGCGGTCCACGCTGACCTTATGCTCGTTGGTGCGGCCGCCGGGCAGTTCGACGCTCCAGAGAATATGCTTCTCGAAACCAAGCTCTTCCATCCATTCTGATACGACGCCTTGTATCTCGATCGACTTGTAGTAGTCGCTCACAAAGTCGAGTTCCGGAAAGAGTTTAGCCTTGGAGGCCAACGACGACTGGGTGTCGTCGTCCAGGTCGTCCAAAACCATGGCGAGAAGCGTGTCGTGCCGCTGCGCCAGAAGCGAACGCTGCGCACTGTCGAGCACACGCATGTACTCATTGTATTGCGCCTCGAAGAAGCAGTGGCTGAACCATTGTACATACTTGGTATTCAACTTATCCAGCAACGCATACATATCGGCGCCGTTCCAGTCGGCCGGCCATTCGTGCTGACCGAACAGGAGCTCGGCCTCGTCGGGCGAGAGGTAGTCGGTGATGGGCACCGGCAAGCTGTCGAGCTTCGGGAAGCGCGCCGTGTAGCGATAGCGGGTGGTGAACCACTGGAAACTCTTGGAAACAGACACTTGCGGCCGGAGCATGCGGGAGAGACTGTCGTCGGCGAGGGTCCAGCCGTCGCGGGCCATCGGGGCGGTGTAACAATAGCGCATCGTATCCGTAAGCACACGAAAATCATAGGCTTGCGGGGAGGCCAACGGCTGACGGTCCCACGAGCCGTACACCGTGTTGGCCAGCGAGGTGGTGTCCTTGCTGAGGACGGTGCGGGTGCCGTCGAGGTTGCGGCCCACCGAGTCGGTGATCACATACTCGCTTCCGCACGAGAAGAAGAGGGCAGCCGCAAGGGCGGAAAAGAAAAGATTGCGTTTCATATCAAGGTAAGTATTTGACGATTATGCATTGAATGTTGGTATCCGAGCAGCGGGGCCGGGATGTCGTTGGGGCGCACATCGAGCGAACGGCTGACGCGCTCGGCGAGCGTCAACTCGCTGGACACCTGTGGTGTAGCCAGCGGGAGGGCCATCGCCACGCCCGATATAAGGACGAAAGCCGACGAAAGGAGGGTTCGGCACCGGAGCTCCCGTCGCCGCACGGTGCGCCGCATCGAGCCCAGGATGGCGTCGGTGTCGGGCACGTCGACCGTCGACTGCTGCACTCTTGTTATCAATTCGTTATATTCCATATTGCTTTAACTTTTCACGTACCGTAGTGCGGGCCAGATAGAGGTTGGCCTTCACCTGGTCGACACTGAGGCGGGTGGCGGCAGCCACCTCGTCGGCGTCCATTTGTTCGATTTCACGCAGCTGATAGACAACCCGTTGCTTTGTCGGCAAGATGGCGACCACCCGCTGCAGGAGGGCCATGAGTTCTGACGCCTCAAGGGTGTCGGGGCAGACATCGTCGAGCACAAGCTGCGCGACGGTCTCGCGGTGGCGGCGACGGCGGCGCAACTCGTCGTAGCAGCGCCGGGCGCAGATGGTACACAGCCAAGAGCTTACGCTGCTATCGGGCCGGAAGCGCCGCGCGTGCTGCCAGAGGCGGATGAAGGTCTCCTGCACGGCATCGTCGGCCGCGGCGCGGTCGTCCAATAGATTGTAGGCCAGCCTGTAGAGACGCATGCGATGGCGGTCGATGAGTTCGCGCAGGGCTGCCTCGCTGCCTTGGCGCACCTGGCGCATCAGTTCTATGTCGTTCGTGGCGTTCATTTGCTTGTTATACGCTCGGCAGGGCCGAAAGTAAAATCGGAAATGCAAAATTACGAAAAAAGAAGCCCACACAGGCCGAAAAACCGCCCACGACAGCCCGGCAGGCGGGCGATTTAACATTATTTATGAAACGCACCCCATTTCCACGCCCGGAGCCTGACATATAAAACACTCACACCTTGCGCCACCACCGCATATATGCAGAGATGATGCAGAGGGGATGCAGAGATGGTGCAGAGGGGATGCAGGCAGCATAACCGGCGCAGCGGACGGATGGGAGGGGCGACAAAGAGCATGACGCTGAAGGGTATGGCAAAAAAAAGAATGAGTCCGACATACTAAAAGGAGGCAGCCACCCGTTATAGCGCATTATAATAACGAAACAATAGTATTACAAAATGAAGAAAACCGGAATCATTGTGGCCCTCGTGGCCGTCGTCGCCATCATTTTCCTGTGGGGCGTGAACGTCAACAACCGCCTTGTCACTGCCGACGAAGGCGTGCAACAGGCTTGGAGCCAAGTAGAAAACGTGTACAAGCGCCGCATGGACCTCATCCCGCAGCTGGTGGCCACCGTGCAGGGGGCAGCCGACTACGAGAAGAGCGTGCTGACCGAGGTGACCAACGCCCGCGCCGGCGTGGAGCAGACCCAGGTGGACCCCTCGCAGCTGAGCGAGGAGCAGATCAAAGCCTACCAAAAGGCCCAGGACAACCTGAGCAAGGCCGTGGCCAACACCATCAAGGTGACCGTCGAGCGCTACCCTGAACTGACTGCCACCCAGGGCTTCCGCGACCTGCAGACGCAGCTGGAGGGCACCGAGAACCGCATCACCGTGGAGCGTGGCAAATTCAACGAGGCCGTGCAGAAGTACAACACGATGCTGCGACGCTTCCCGGCCAGCATGATCGCCGGCATGCTCGGCTTCGAGAAGAAAGGCTACTTCACCGCTCCCGAGGAGGCCGCCGAACCCGTGAAGGTCGAGTTCGATTTCTAACTGACAAGCAGACAATCGTTAATCAGTAAAGTCAGATGTTCCGCAAGGGCAGATATTTGATATGGTTGCTGCTGCTGTTCGCGTCGCTGGCGGCGCGGGCCGAGTGGCTGCCGGAGAAGACGAACCGGCTGGTGAACGACTACTCGGGCATACTCAGCGCCGAGCAGGTCAACACACTGGAGCAGCGGCTGGTAGCCTTCAACGACTCGACTTCGAACCAGATACTCATCGTCATCACCCCCACCCTCGACGGCGACGACGAGAACGCCGTGGCACAGCGCATCGGCGAGCGGTGGGGCGTGGGACAGGCCGAGTTCGACAACGGCGTGGTCATCCTCATCAAGAGCAAGACCGCCGACGAGGACTGGGGCGCCGTGGCCATTGCCACCGGCTACGGGGCCGAGGGGGCGTTGCCCGACGTCTTCTGCAAGCATATCATCGACGAACGCATGCTCGACCAGCTGAGCGAGGGCGACTACTACGGGGCCCTGACGGCGGCGCTGGAGATCATCGAGCCCGTCCTGGCGGGCGAGTACAGCTACGCGCAGTACCGCAAGGACGAGCGCACGGCCGGGCTGGTGGCGCTGGGCGTCTTCGTGCTCATCATGGCCGTCATCGTGGTGCTGGTCATCGTCTCGGCCAAGAAACACCCCGAGCAGTGGCACGGGGGCGGCAGCGGCGGCACGGGCGGCTTCTTCTTCGGAGGCGGCTCGGGCCATTCCTGGGGCGGCGGAGGCTTCGGAGGAGGCGGTTTCGGCGGCTTCGGCGGAGGCAGTTTCGGTGGCGGCGGAGCCTCGGGACGCTTCTAAAATAGAAAAATAATTTGTGTGGTTTAAAAAATGTTAGTATCTTTGCAGCACGTTTTCGCAAGGCATTTTTGCCTTGAGTAACTGATTGTCAAGAATATAAACAATAAAAAAGTATACACCATGGGTATCAATGCTAACAAAAAAGTGAAGAGAAGAAAGGTCCGCATCAACGGCAACAAGAACTCCACCAACAACTGGGGTATCACCGCCGCCGGCTGGAA
>CAMNIH010000003.1 GCA_946540365.1 uncultured Bacteroidales bacterium | reverse complement strand
AGAAGATCAAACACCCCGCCGAGTTCACCAAGATCGGTGAGAAGATCGACGTGGTGGTGCTGGAGGTCGATGCCGAGAACCGTCGCCTCAGCCTCGGTCACAAGCAGCTCGAGGACAATCCTTGGGATGTCTACGAGAGCCTGTTCACCGTCGGTAGCATACACCAGGGCAAGATTGTCAACATGAACGACAAGGGTGCCACCGTCATCCTGCCCTACGATGTCGAAGCCTTCGCCCCGATGCGCCACCTCGACAAGGCCGACAAGAGCAAAGCCCGCCAGGGCGAGACGCTCGACTTCAAGGTCATCGAATTCAACAAGGATTCGAAGAAAATCATCGTCAGCCACACGCGTACGTTCCAGGACGGCAACGACGGTGCCCGCGAAAACGACACCAACCGTGAGCGCAACACGAAGAAGACCGTGAAGCAGATCAACGACAACCTGGAGAAGACCACCCTCGGCGATCTCGACATCTTCCAGAAACTGAAAGAGGAGAAATAAGCCGATCGCGGTAGCTCCGCACAACATCTGCGAGGAGGATATTCCACCGACAGTGGGGTATCCTCCTCAATTTTTTTTTCATCCGGTGACAACAAATCGGGCTCTTTTTGCATCTATTATGATGAAAAAAGTTGCATTTTTCCCAGAAAAGTGTTATCTTTGCTGATTGTATAATGTGCGTTGTATTGGTGTAGGGGTTTGAAAATTAATGATATGGAAAAGAAAATGAATCTGAAATCGAGCCTCATTTGGCGTATGGCCGTCGTGACCGCGATGGCAGTGATGTCTGTGGGTATGGCATCGGCGCAGAGCGGCGACTGGGATCAGTCGTCGGCCTGTCCGGGCTGGAACAACCCGATGAACTTCGGCGCGATGAACAATCAGGTGACGGGCGGCTATGTGTGGCAGGGCCGTCAGGGATTCAAAAACGGCAATGTTATCCCCAATGCCGTATCGGCACAGACCGATATTACGTTCAGTTACAACAATGTCGAAAAGCCCATCATCACGGGTACCAATCTGAGTACCGAAACGACGCAGACCGGTGGTGACTGTGCCGTTTTCCCGACGGGTCACGCAACCAACAAGGCCTTTGCCATCTACACCACCACCACCCAGGCTACGGGACACCCGGCCAACAAGGACCCCAATACGCTGGATCACCTGTCGTATGTGCCTACACACTTCAACACCTTCGATTCCAATACGGTCAACACCAGCTTGACAAGGAGTATACGCATCGGTGACGCCTGCGGCCGTCCTTCGAGCTCTGGCAACTATCCCAATGCGCAGGCGCTGTACTACAACATGTATGTCCAGCCGTCGAATGCCATGATGTTCATCTATTATGCCTGCGTGGTGGAGCAGCCCACCCATTCGGCAGCCCAGAATCCGGCGTTCATCATCCGAGTGATGAAGCAGAACGCTGCCGGCCAGTGGGTGCAGGCCAGTCCGACCAACCCCACCAGCCAGACGAACAACGACACGCTGACCTATATGGTCACCTCGACCCCGGCCACGACAACCGGCGGCACGGTGGTGATAGAGAACGACTTTAACACCAACGGATGGCATCTGGTGAATGTGTCGCCCAATGGCAATATCTACTACAAGGACTGGGTCAAGGTGTCGCTCAACTTGAGCAACCTGCTGTATTCGAACGTCCGCATCGAGGTGATGGTGAGCGACTGCTCGCAGATGCAGCACTTCGCATACGCCTACCTCTGCGGCGAGTGCCGTCCGATGGTGATCGATAACAGCGGATGCCCGGCAGGTATGTCGCAGGATGTCACCACGCTGACGGCCCCGCGCGGTCTGCTGAACTATGTGTGGTATGCTTCGGAGTACGGCTACACGTCTACCAACAGTATGAATCTGCCCAACAGCAACCCCAACTCGACGGCCTACTTCACGTTCCGCCAGCTGACTTCCGACGTGGGCACCGAGGCGGATTCGGCCTATATCTACCATGTGCAGGCCGACGACTTCCGCGTCACCTACCGTCCCAACATGGCGCACCAGCAAAACATTCCGGCATCGCCCGATTCGATGGGCAATATGCAGACCTTCCGATGCACAATGACCTCGGCGCTGGATCCGTCCAAGCCTTTCACGTCGAACCTGTACACCACGGTGACCAATATCAAGCCCACGATGGAGATTGACTCGCTGTCGATGTGCGGCGGCGATGTGGTGCTGCACAACGGCAGTTATGTGCCTGGCGATCCCGACGGTGTCAACATGTCGGCTACCGAATGGATGTTCTACAACAACCCGATGTGCCTCGGCCAGTCGGACACGACGATTGTCGGCGACTCGACCCGCATGCATTTCGATGGCGGCAGTTTGCGCGGCGTGCGTGTGCGCAGCTATGCGGCCGACGATCCGACGTGCTATTCCGAGGAAATCTATCCGATCCGTCCGCTGCCGTATCCCGAGGGCGGCATCACCATCTCGCAGCGGGTGCTGTGCGACGACGACCCGGCAACGCTCGTTGATACCACCCACAATTCGACCTATCGTGTGTGGCGTTTCCGCGACACTACCGCCTCCAGCGATATGTCGCTGGTCGACACGCTGGTGGGTGTGGGCGATGAGAACAGGCAGGTGACGCGTTCGTTCACCCACGGCCTGGAACCCGTCGAACTGATGGTGCGCAACGGACTCTACTACCTCAACCCCTACAACACCTCCGACACCATCTGGTGCGAGAATGTGCTGCACGACACGATCAGCGTCTTCCTGCATCCCGAGCTGCAGGTGATTGGCGACACGATCGTCTGCCAGGGTACGCTGACCGATGCCACGGTGAATGCCGTCGGTGTCGACGGATGTACCTATCAGTGGTCGACGAGTCCGAACACCATCATGGGCAATATCCCGGCAGGCCCCCACCTGGCGGTGACGCCGTATGCCGACACGGCCACCTACTATGTCCGTGTGACCAGCCCGCAGAACTGTGTGGCATGGGACAGCATCCATGCCTATCTGGTGAGTCCGAAGCTCACGATGCTGCCTGCCGATGGCAAGGTGTGTCCGGGCGATGTGGTGACACTGACCGGCTCCAGCGCCACCAGCTACACATGGAGTTCTTCGCCGGTGGACACGAGCCTTGCGGGGCAGGACACCCTACAGGTGGTCAGGGTCAGACCGCAGGTGAACACCACCTATACGCTGGTGGGCCATGGCGGTTCGGGCGACAATATCTGCGACGCCACCCCCATCACGACCCAGGTGACGGTCTATCCCTATCCGGTACCGTCGGTGAATATCAATCCGGGGATTGTGGATTCCGAAAGCCCGACAGTGACGCTGCGCGACGAGTCGCTCTACGGCGTAAGCAGCTCGTGGACGTTCGATGCCGGCGAGGTGGTCGAGGGTCGCGAGGTGACGCATACCTTCGAGGAGGCCACCAATGTCGACTCGGTCTACGTGATCCTCACCTCGGCCAACGAGTTGGGCTGCCGCATCGGCTATCCCTTCAGCATTCCGGTGAGCATGTACACCTCGTGGTTCCCCAATATCTTCACCCCCGGTTCGGAGGACGAGAACGAGACGTTCAAGCTCTATAGTATCAACACCTACGAGCATTTCCATATCGTGATCTACAACCGCCGTGGCGAGGTGGTGTTCGAGTCGCAGGACTCGCACTTCGAGTGGGATGGCACCTACAAGGGCAACCCCTGCCCGCAGGGGGCCTACGTCTATGTGTGCCGCTTCCGTAAGCCCGGCACCTACAACCTGGGTACCCTGAGAGGGTCGGTCACGCTGGTGAGATAGGCAATCGATGGCAGATAAGTACGCCCTCCTGAAGCGGTATTGGGGCTACGACGCTTTCCGCCCCATGCAGGAGGAGGTGGTCGATGCGGTCGCCCAGGGACACGACACGCTCGTTCTGATGTCCACCGGGGGCGGCAAGTCGCTGTGCTACCAGCTCCCGGCATTGATGCGCGAAGGGGTCTGTCTGGTGGTCTCGCCGCTGGTGGCCCTGATGAAAGACCAGGTGCAGCAGCTGAACAACCGGCACCTGAAGGCGGCCTGTCTGGTGGCAGGCATGAGCTACAACGAGTCGACGGCGGTGCTGTATAACGCCATGGCCGGGGCGTTGAAGTTCCTGTATGTGTCGCCGGAACGCCTTCGGCAGCGTCGTTTTATCGAGCATTTCCGTCAGATGAAGGTGGCGTTGATCGCCGTCGACGAGGCACACTGCATCTCGCAATGGGGGTATGATTTCAGGCCGCCCTACCTGCAGATCGCCGAGGTGCGCGACTACCATCCCGGTGTCCCTCTTGTCGCCCTCACGGCGACGGCGACAAAGGAGGTGCAGGAGGACATCTGCGCGAAGCTGAAGATGCATCAATGCAGCGTCTTCAGGAGCACGTTCCTGCGTCCCAACCTGGTCTATCGTGTGTGCAAGGGCGGCAACAAGCGGGAGGCCCTGCTGCGGATGATACGGCAGATGAGCGGCAACGGAATCGTGTATGTGCGCAACCGCAGGCAGACACGCGATGTGGCTGTGTTGCTCGAGTCCAGCGGCATCCCTGCCACGTTCTACCATGCAGGCCTCACCACATCCGACCGCGACCAGCGGCAGCGCCTGTGGATGAATGGAGAGTGTCGTGTGATAGTGGCAACCAATGCCTTCGGTATGGGCATCGACAAGGCCGATGTGCGTTTCGTGATCCATCTGGATATCCCCAACTCGCTGGAGGCCTACTTCCAGGAGGCGGGCCGGGCGGGCCGTGACGGCAATCCGGCCGAGGCGGTTCTGCTCTGCGACAGCGCCGATATTCACAAGCTGGACCATGACTTCGAGGTCGGGTTCCCTTCGCTGAAGTATATCCGCAATGTTTACAGGGCGCTGTGTAACTTCTACAAGTTGCCGGTAGGCAGCGGTGCCGACAGCCGCTATGATTACGATCTCGAGGAGATCTGTGCTTCATACGGTTTCAATGTCCGCGAGTTCTATAGCGCATGCTCGTTCCTCGAACGGGAGGGGTTGATCGCTCTGCCTGAGCGCGAGGAGACCAGCTCCACCGTGTTCATACCCGTGGGCCGCGATGAGGTGTACCGCTTCCAGGTCAACCACATGGCCATGGGCAACCTGCTTCAGGCCGTGATGCGCCTGTATCCCGGCATCTTTATGGAAGCGACACCCGTCGACGAGGCGAAGGTGGCGAGCCGCTGTTTTATGGAGCCGGACGATGTGGTGCGCATGCTGTCGCAGATGAACGAGATGCATATTCTCGAATATCGCCCGTGCCCCACAAAACCTCAGATTATATTTCTGACCGAGCGTGTCGACGAGAAGAGCATCATGCTGAACGAGAGCAACTACGACCAGCTGAAAGAATCGTCCCGACGTCGCCTCGAGGCCATCAAGGAATATGTGTCAAATGATGGGGTTTGCCGCACTCGCCAGTTGCTTGCCTATTTCGGTGAGGAAACCGATGACTGTGGACGGTGCGATGTCTGCCAGGGCCATCGGTCTGCCGTGGCGACAGAAGAGGATGTGCTGCCTCTTTTCAAGAATGGGGAGCGGTATGCCGTGAACGACCTCGTGGCCCTGCTGACGCATCGTGGATTGAAGGATGTGAATCCCCTCCTGCGCAGGATGCTCGACGAGGGGGCGCTCTATCTCGATGACAATCTTTATCTTGCTGTGCCGTCAGACAGCTCTTTCAGGGCAGTGTAAAGCCTTGACAGCGGAAGTCCCATGACATTGTAGAAGCAACCGTCGATACCGCTGATGCCGACCATGCCGATCCACTCCTGGATACCGTAGGCGCCGGCTTTGTCGTACGGCTTGTAGTGGTCGATATAGTGGTTTATCTCGTTGTCGTCAAGCGTTTTGAAGTGTACTGTGGTCTCTTCGGTGAACGACAGTGTCCGTTGCCGAGTCCGGAGGCATACACCGGTGTATACCTTGTGGTCGCGTCCGCTGAGGCGGCGCAGCATGGAGTGTGCTTCCTCGTGCGAGGCTGGCTTGCCAAGCACCTGTCCGTCCAGCACCACCACGGTGTCTGCGGTAACCAGTATTTCATCCTCGGCCAGCTGAGCGACAGGGTAGGCCTGCATCTTGCGGCGGGCCAGCACTTCGGCCACCTCGTCGGCGTTGGCCGGCAGGTCGGCATGCTCGTCGACCTCGACGTTGACAATCTCTACAGGGTATCCCAATTCGGCAAGCAGTTGCCGCCGGCGGGGCGATTTCGACGCCAGTAAGAGCTTCATTTCACCTGTTTGCCCGCTTTGAATTTGGCCTTGTAGGCCTCTTTCCCGTTGTCGTACCACACCCATTTGCCGTCTTTCTCGCCGTTGACGAACTGGCCTTTCTCTACCAGGCCGCCGGCCTCGTTGTGGCGTTCGTATTTGCCGTTGAGCACACCGTTGTCGTAGTTCTGGCGCAGCTCGATCTGGCCGTTCGGGAAGTAGCGTATCTCTTCGCCGTCGCGTACGTCGGCCGAATAGTGCATGATGTAGCGCACGGTCCCGTCGTCATACAGTCCGCGCCATTCTCCATCTTTCTGGCCACCGCTGAACGAGCCGTAGTAGTCGACCGTGCCGTCCTCGTACCACGCTGTCCATTCCCCCTCTTCGACGCCGTTGATATAGCTGCCCTCGTGCAGTTTCTTTCCGCTTTCGTACCACGTCGTCCACACTCCTTCGCGCCGACCGTTGCGGTAGTTGCCCTGGCGCCAGCGTTCGCCGGTCTCGTAGTAGTAGGTCCACTGGCCGGTCTCCTTGTCCTTGCTGAACGATCCTTCGATGCCCAGGCGTCCGTTCGTGCGCCAGTAGTAGCGCCACTGGCCCTCCTGCTCGCCGTGGTTCAGCGTGCCTTCCATGTCGGTCTTGCCGTCGGGCTGCCACCAGGTGGCTTTGCCCTGCAGCTCGTTGTTCTGGTAGGTGCCCATGAACTTCAGTGTCCCGTTGCGGTGCCACTGCTTGGTCTCGCCCTCGCGGCTGCCGTTCACGTAGGTGATCTCCTCCTCGACCTGCCCGTTGTCGTGCCACGAGCGGTAGAGGCCGGTGCGCTTGCCGTTCTCGACATTCACCTCGCTCTTCAGGTCCCCGTTGTGGAACCAGGTGCGGCTGGTGCCTGTGCCGTGGCACTCCTCGGCCATGCGGCTGCCGTCTTCGTAGTAGAGGGTCCATGTCCCCGATTTCGTGCCGTTGACGTAGCTGCCCTGCTGCGACATCTGTCCGTTGGGAAACCACCACGTCCAGTTGCCGGTGCGTTTGCCCTCGTCGTTGAGGGTGCCCTCGACCGAGAGCTGCTTGCTGTCGCTGTAGGTCTTCTCGTAGCGCGTCTGCGCGTTCATCAGTAGGGGCAGCATCATGGCTGTTGCTGCCGTGAGGATCAGTTTCTTCATGGAATCTATTCGCTGTAAGTGATTTCAATACGTAAGGGGTCGGCCGCCGCCGGTCCGTTGATGATGGTGCCGGCGCCGGTGCTTCGGCGCGAGTTGAGCACCATCAGCGTGCCGGGGTCGCCTCCGTCGCGCAGCAGGCCTTGCACATGCTGCGTCAGCCGCAGCCGGTAGCAGCCGCGCGTTTCGTCATACTTGCCGTCGAAGCCCCCCATCGTGTAGGGGTCGAGCAGGTCGTTGACGTAGGTGTCGTTGCCGTCCTCGATCTTCTGCAGTGCCAGTATGCGCTCGGGCCGCATCGATGCCGCTCCCGGTGCCACCGGCAGCAGCAGCTCGGCGTGGTGGATGACGGCCGTCGGGTGGCTGGCGGCGAAGGCGCGGATGGCATTGTCGAAGCTCACCAGCATGTTGTATCCGCCCATGGGCTGCAGGTACAGGGTGTTGCTGCCGTCTAAGCTGTCGACCCCGCCGGTGACGCTTCCGGTATAGTCGTGTTCGAAGTGGGTGAAGTGGGCCGTGCTGGTCCCCATCAGGAAGGTGTAGACGGCCTTCAGCGTGTCGTAGTGGTGGTAGACCTTCAGGCAGGTGTTGCTGGCCATGAAGTTGATTCCCAGCAGCCCCTCGTCGCCCGCGTCGGTCATCCGTATGCGCAGTCCCTTGGTGGCGTTGGCAAACTCTTCGGCCGAGGCAGCCTGGCTCAGGATGGTCTGGATGGCGTTGTCCAGCTTCATCCGGATCACCGTGTCGGCGGGGGCCACGACGATGTCGGCATCGAAGTATTTGGTGCCCTCTGCCACGGCGAGGACGTCGGTGCTGTAGTAGGTCGTGTCGCTCAGCACCGGCTCGGCCAGCTGCATCACCTCGAAGTGGAAGCGGTAGGTCGCCGTCGTGTCGGGGTAGAGGCTCTCCTTGGCCAGCGTGAGCACCACCGAGTCGATGACGTTGTTGGTCAGGTTGATGCTGCTGGTGTTCTCGGCCAGGGCGATCTGGGTGTACAGGGTCGAGCTGATGCGCCCGAAGGCGGGGTCGGTGTAGTTGCCGATGATGCCGTGGCTGTAGTTCGACGTGGCCAGCGAGTCGTCGCGCACGCTCAGGGCGCGGTCGGCGGTGAGGGTGGCTGTCTGGCCGTCGTAGAGGGTGTTGTCGTCCACCAGGTTGATGCCGAGGGCCGACTCCTCGTCGGTGCATCCCACGGGCAGCAGGCAGAGCAGCAGTAGTGCCGACAGGGCCGGCAGCAGGGTCAGTTTCTTTTTCATCATGTCAATTCTCAATCTTTCCTATGATAGAGTCGTAGAATTTGTTGATCCGGTTAAAGAATTCGTCGCGGTCCTCGATGTAGTCGAGCACGTTGCGTTTGTTCTCCTTGGCGAAGGCCACCAGCTCGGGGTTGGCGTTGGGCGAGCCCACGATGACGCCCTGCGAGTAGGTGATGGCCGCCTTCATCAGGCCCAGGTACGTCGTGTCGCCGTAGAGGCGCAGGTCCTTGGCCGTGGCGTTGTCGGCCTTCATCTTGCGCTCCAGGTCGCCCCCGATCCTGCCGTCGAAGCTGTCCTCCATCAGGGTGATCACCAGCTTGGTGCCGCTGAAGAAGGCGTTCTCTTTGTTGATGCGGCGCATGTAGAACGGCACCATCGATGTGAACCAGCCGCAGAAGTTGATCAGGTGCGGCTGCCACGCCAGTTTGCGCACCGCCTCCAGCGTCCCGCGTCCGAAGAAGAGCAGCTGTTCGTCGCTGTCGTTGCTCAGGGTCCGGTCCTCCAGCATCGCGGCCGGACGCCCGGTGAAATACTCCTCGTTGTCGATGAAGTACACCTGCATCCGGGCGGTGGGTATGGAACCCACTTTGATGATCAGTTGGTGGTCACAGTTGTTTACAATCAGATTCATCCCACTCAACCGAATCACCTCGTGCAGCTGGTGCTTCCGCTCGCTGACGGCAGCGAATTTGGGCATGAAAACCCTTATCTCACGTCCCATTTCCTGCGTTTTGGCTGGCAAATAGCGGCTCAGCGACGACATCTCACTCTCGTCCGAAAACGGCATAATCTCCTGACTGACAAACAGTATTCTTCCTTTAGCCATAAGCTATATATATATTATAGTCCAACTGCAAAAGTACAAAAAAAATACGACATGGCAAAAAAATCTTTCCGGCCGCGACATTCTGTTGTTTTTTATTTTGCTATGTCCGAAAATGTTTGTAATTTTGCACCCTCAAAACGTCGTGCGCCATGCCATCGAGAACCAACGAACCCATAGACGAAGCCACACGCGCCCTGCTGGACCGCGCCCGCCGCTACTGCGCTCATTCCGAGCAGTGTGAGAGCGGTATGCGCCAGAAGCTCATCACCTGGGGCGCCCCGTCCACCGTGCTCGATGCCATCATCAACCGTCTCCGCGCCGACGACTACATCAACGATTTCCGTTATGCCGCCGCCTACTGCCGGGGCAAGCTCGTCGGCCAGCGGTGGGGCCGGCAGAAGGTGCTGTACCAGCTCCGGGCCAAGCATCTGCCCAAGGACGCCATCGAGGCCGGCATGGCACAGGTCGACGACGAGACCTACTTCGCCATCATGAACGACGAGGCCGCCAAGAAACTGCGCCAGCTCGGCGGCGGATCCACGCCCGACAACCGGCGCCGCCTCGTCTCCTTCCTGGTCTCCCGCGGCTACACGCCGTCCGAGATCGCCCGTCTGGTCGACAGCGACTCACTCTACGAACAGTAATCAACAAAATCACAAAAAACAATCAATAACACCATCTGTATGAAACGAATCTTTATCCTTTGTGCGGCCCTCGTTGCGTCGGCTGCCGCCATGGCTCAGGACGAGCCCGCCGCCCCCGCCGGCAAATGGGAAACCAGCAGCACTCCCGCGCTGAAGATCAGCGAGTTCATGTTCAACAACTGGTCCAAGACCGGCAACTCGCAGATCGACGGTACCGCCACCTTTTTCGGCAACTACAAGTACACTCATCCCCGTTATATCTGGGACAATGTGGTCGACCTGGCCTACGGCTATGCCTGGCAAGACCTCGCCGAGGGCGACACCCTCTTTGAGACCCGCCGCAAGAGCAACGACAAAATCGACCTGACGAGCGCCATCTCCTGGAAGCCTTTCAGCAGCCTGCCCGACTGGGGCGCCAGCTTCACGGCCAACCTCAAGACCCAATTCGGCGCGGGCTACGAATACGACGGCATCGGAGCCTCGCAGACTCAGAAGATGGTCTCCAGTTTCTTCGCCCCGGCCTACCTCACCACGGCTCTCTCCTTCGAGTACAAAAAGCCCGATTGGTCGGTTTCGCTCTCCTTCCTCACTGGCAAGACCACCTTCGTCTGCAACGACTCCCTCATCTCAGAGGGCTACACCTATGGTGTCATCCAGACCGATCCTGCCAACGGCTACACCCATTCCTACTTCGGTCTCGGTAGCTACATCAAGGCCCAGTACCTGAAGAAAGACATTCTTCCCAAGCTCGATCTCTATGCCCGTCTCGAGCTCTTCTACGACTATAAGAAACCTGGCAACATGGCATGGGAAAGCATTGCCGCCTTCACCCCCGACCCGACCAACCCCGATGACCGCCCCGCTGGTTGCGAATACAACCTCGCTGCCGGTGAAGCTTGGGCCGACCTGGCCGACCTGGGATGGCTCGGCCGCCGCGCCTTCGAGACCGACCTCGACTTCGAGGTGAAACTCGACTACCGCTTCTCCGAACACATCGCCGCCAACTTCGCACTCAACCTCAAGTGGGACACCGACTTCAGCGGCATGGGCCGTTGGGGCCACTGGCAGGTGTACCAGATGGCCGGCGTCCAGGTCTACTTCTCCTGGAAGACCCCCAAGGCATAAGGTTACAGCTTGGAAATTATAGATAACGGGAGCTTCGGCTCCCGTTTTTTGTTTCCCTCGGTTCGGCGCGGCGCGGCGCAGGGGCCGCTACTTGAACCGCAGCAGCACCGACTCGTTGACCCGCAGGCCCGTCAGCTGGGCCAGCGATCGGTTGGGCAGGGCCAGCTCCAGCTGGCCGGTGGCCGACACCGTCAGCCGCAGGCTCAGGTCGCTCGCGTTGCCGCCTCGCTGATAGGCCGCCGCGATCTCGCCCACCGTCATCTCCTTCACCTGTATCACAAACGGCCGCCCCTGGCGCAGCTCCTCGAATTCCTTGTAGCTCATCCCCAAGTAGGCGTTGCCGTAGTCGTCGATGTAGTGTACATAGATGCGGTAGTACTCCCCCTGCTGCATGTATCCCGTCCGTGGCCGTTGCATCAGCTGTGCGTGCTGCGGCCCCAGGTCGGCCAGGGGGGTGCCGTTCAGCAGGCGCACCGCCGCCGGCACAAACAGGTTGTAGGCCGCAAAGTTGTAGATGCCGCCCGGCTGGGTCGGCAGGCTGACGCACTCCTCCACCTCGTCGCCAAACACCAGCGCCGGTAGCCCGTTGTCCGAGCAGATGTAGTACTGCCCCCGGGCCCGCAGGGCGACAAACGGCTGCTGCGACCCCACGTCGATCAGGTGTACCGTCCCCTCCGGGAACCCCAGGCAGCCGTGGCGCACCACGAAGCTCGCTGTCACCGTGTTGTAGTGCTCCAGCCGGTGGCTGATGTCCACCACCTGCACACCCTCCACATGTTGCAGCAGGGCCCCCTTTACCATGCCGGCAAAGAAGTCCCGTTCGCCCCAATCGGTTGTCAGTGTTACTATTGGCGTTTTCATACCCGGTTGCAAAAATACACAATAATTTTGATCCGCCCAAAAAACTTTTTTCTTTTAACGTGCCTCATGCCCCGTCTCGTCGTATCGTGCGCGATGTATATGCCCATCCTCAGGCCCTCGGTGCCTCCTCCGCCAGGCCCTCCTCACCCCGCCCTGACGCCCTGATAACCCCTACTCAACGCTACCTTTTCTTCAGTCGTTCTTCAGTCGTTCTTCAGTCGTTCTTCAGTGATCACTGAAGAACGACTGAAGAACGACTGAAGAACGACTGAAGAAAAGGTAGACCTGATAATGACGTGGGGTAGGGGTGTGTGGTTGTTATGTGTGCAGATTGTCAGTATGTTGAGTGTGTTTTGGCATAGTGCGGGATGTGTGCGTGGGGCGGGGTAGGGGGTAGGGAGGCGTGGATGTGGCGGTTTTATCTGTCGTGTGCGATATAATTGGGGCGGCAAAAGCGGTGGAAAAGACGCTGCGGAGAATTTATTTTTGCCTGTTTGCTTTTTTTGCGTATCTTTGCTAATTGGCTTTGGCCGTAAATATGATTGTATTATATTAAGATTCAAACAACTATTGCAGATATGTCATTACTTTCGATACGCAATTTGCATGCTTCGATCGGCGATCGCGAAATCCTGAAGGGTGTCAACCTCGAGGTGAACCGTGGCGAGGTGCATGCCATCATGGGCCCCAACGGCAACGGCAAGAGCACCTTGGCGGGTGTGGTGGCCGGCAACCCCAAGTATACGGTCACCGAGGGCGAGGTGATCTACAACGGCAAGAACATCCTCGAGATGCCGGTGGATCAGCGTGCCTGCGAGGGCATCTTCCTCGGCTTCCAGTATCCGGTCGAGATCCCCGGGGTGAGCATCACCAACTTCATGCGTACGGCTGTCAACGAGCAGCGCAAGTACCACGGGCTCGACCCGCTCTCCGGCGCCGAGTTCATGCGCCTGATGGAGGAGAAGAAGAAGGTGGTCGAGATGACCGCCAACCTGGCCAACCGCTCGGTCAACGAGGGCTTCAGCGGCGGCGAGAAGAAGAAGAACGAGATCTTCCAGATGGCCATGCTCAACCCCACGCTGAGCATCCTCGACGAGACCGACTCGGGCCTCGACATCGACGCCCTGCGCATCGTCGCCGGCGGCGTCAACCAGCTGCGCTCGGCCGACAACGCCACCATCGTCATCACTCACTATCAGCGTCTGCTCGATTTCATTGTGCCCGACTTTGTGCATGTGCTCTACGAGGGCCGCATCGTCAAGACCGGCCCCAAGGAGCTGGCCCTCGAACTCGAGGAGCGTGGCTACGAATGGATTAAGGAAGCATTGGAAGACGGTAAGCTATGATCAGGAAAGACCAACTGCCCGATGTGTGGACCGACGGCTGGCGGTGCGAGTCGCCGGTTCGGACCATTGCCGCCGCCCGCGGCGAGACGGCCTCGCTGGTGCTCTGCCACCCGCTCGACGCACCCATGTTCATGCTCCGCGACGGCGACGACTACCGCCTCATGGACGATGTCGACCGCATCCACCTCACCCTCGACGAGGGGGCCCACGTCAGGCTCTACCGCCTGCAGGGCGTCAACACGCCCCAGCGGCACCTGACCGACCTCACGGTCACCATGCAGCGCGACGCGCACCTCGAGATGTGCGTCGTCACCCTCGGCGGCGGCCATGTGCGCAACAATGTGGTCGTGCGCATGCAGGGCGAGGGGTGTACGCTCACGGCCAACGGCCTCTACCTCGTCGACCGCGACCAGGAGTGCGACAACTACATCTTCGTTGAGCACGCACGGCCCCACTGCCAGAGCAACGAGCTCTACAAGGGCATCATCGACGATGCCGCCCGGGCCCGCTTCAACGGGCATGTGTTCGTGCAGGACGGCGCCGTCAAGACCGAGGCCTACCAGACCAACCGCAACATCCTACTCACCGACAAGGCGCACGTCGACACGCGCCCCTTCCTCGAGATCTACAACGACGATGTCAAGTGCTCGCACGGCAGCACCATCGGCCAGCTCGACGAGCAAGCCCTCTTCTACCTGCAGACCCGCGGCATCAGCGAGCGCACGGCCGTCACCATGCTGAGCTATGCCTTCTGCGACGAGGTGATTCGCGGCATCGCCATCGAGCGCTTGCGCGACGCGGTGGGCGACATGGTCAAGAAGCGCCTGCACGGCGAGCTGTCGCGGTCGTGCGACGACTGCGCCATCCGCTGCTCGTCGCCCTGCAACGGCGACGAGGCCCATTTCGAGATCGATCCATCCAAGCTCTGACCGATGGCTGGCTGTAGCGGCATACGTGGGTGGCTTGTGCGGCTGTGTCTCGGCATCGGCCTCCTGGTGGTTGCCCCTGCCGTCCATCCGCTCGGCGCACAGGACGTCAAGCCGGCGGACCGCAAGGCCTATGCCGAGGCGATGGCCCACTGCGACAAACGGCACTATCGCGAGGCGGCAAAGCAGCTGCGACGCCTCGCCAGCCGCAACCCGCAGTCGGCCGATGTGCAGTTCCAGCTCGGCATGACGGCCGTCAAAGACGGCTTCAACACCGCCGCCATACGCCGCTACTTCAACCGCTGCCTCGACCTCAACCCCGACTATCCCGACGCCCTGGCCCACTTCTACAAGGCGCTGATCCTCTATACCGACGAGCAGTACGACGAGGCTGTCGCCGCGCTGGACCGCTACTTCCAGCGTGCCAACGGGAGCGACAACGCCGCCTGGAACAGCGTCTACGAGGAGGCGTCGAACTACCTCTACTGGTCCCGCTTCCTGGCCGAGGCCGAGCTCAACCGGGTCCCCTTCGACCCGCAGCGCGTCTCGGGGGTCAGCTCGGCGGCCCACAACGAGATGCTCCCCTTCCTCACCGCCGACGGCCAGTACTTCTACTACCTGCGCGAGGTGCCTGCCTCGACCGAGCGCACTTTCTATGCGCGCGAACTGGAGCACAAGGTGTGGCGCTTGTACAGCAGCAAGCGGGTGAACGACAGTATCTTCAGCCGCGGTGCCGAGCTGCCGGCGCCCTTCAACAGCGGCGACCCCGAGGGCGGGGTCAGCCTGACGGCCGACGGCAACGAGCTCTACTTCTCGATCATCCGCACCGTGGCGGGCTATGCCAACAGCGATATCTACTGTGTGCGTCGGGTCGACGGGCGCTGGCAGCAGCCCGAAGCCCTCGGGCCGCAGGTGAACGGCGACCGCACCTGGGAGTCGCAGCCCTCGGTCAGCGCCGACGGACGCACCCTCGTCTTCGCCTCGAACCGCAAGGGGGGGCAGGGCGGAATCGACCTTTGGCGTTGCCACCGGCTGGCCAACGGCGACTGGAGCCGGGCCGAAAACTTGGGGCAGGGGATCAACACCGCAGGCAACGAGAAGGGGCCGTTCCTGGCCGCCGACGGACGCACGCTCTATTTCCTCAGCGACGGCTGGCAGGGCTTCGGCGGCTACGACGTCTACTTCGCCAACCTCAACGACCCCTACGGCAACCGCCCCACCAACATGGGACTGCCCGTCAACGGCGAGGACGACGCCATCTCGTTCGGCGTCACGGCCGACGGGCGCCAGGCCTACTTCGCCACCAAGGCCGAAGGGGCCCGCAGCAGCGACGTCTTCCTCTTCGACCTCTATCCCGCCGCACGGCCCGAGGCCATGCGCCGCTGCTCCGCCACGATGGCCACACCGTCGGGCCTCCGCGACACGCTGCTGATGCTCTCCGACCAGTACGTCAACGTGGTCACCTTCCAGGCCGAGGGCCTGCTGCCGGCCATCCGGTGCGGCAAGGCCCGCGAGCTGGACCGCTGCCGCGTGGCGCTGTCCGACAGCCTCTCGGCACTCGACCTCGCCAACACGCAGGTGGTCGACGCGCTCTACGACTGGCTGGTGGATCATCCGCGCGTGCATATCGCCATCGAGTGCCCGCAGCGGGCCGATGCCCAGGCGGTCTACGACCGGCTGCGGCAGAAAGGCCTCCGGGCCGAGCGCCTCAGCTGCCGCGGCGGCACCGACATCCCGTCACCTCAAATCCGACGCCAATGAAGCCCATCCTGCGCGTGTTCCGCTATCTCAGGTTCTTCCCCTGGCAGATTGGATTCAACGTCTTCTTCAATCTGCTGCATATCCTGTTCAATCTGGGATCCTATGTGATGATCGTGCCCTTTGTCGAGCTTCTGTTCGGCACCGCCGATGCCACGGGCCCCGAGCCCGCGCTGGCCTTCAGCCAGCAGGCGCTGTCCGATTGGGCGTTCTGGCATCTGCACCGCTGGCAGGGCACCTGGGGCCTCTGGCGCTGCCTGCTGACGGTCGCCGGCGGCTACCTGGCCTGTTCGTTCCTGAGCAACCTGTGCCGCTATGTGGCGTCGACCTTCGTCAGCACGATCCGCAACGGCCTCATCGAACGGCTCCGCAACGACGTCTACCATCGCGTCACCATCCTGCCGATCAGCTACTTCAACCATCAGCGCCGCGGCGACCTCATCAGCCGCATGGCCAACGACCTGATCGACATCGAGTGGAGCGTGGTGAGCGCGTTCGAGGCCTTGGTCAAGGATCCGATCAATATTGTGGTCTTCAGTGCCACGCTGCTCTTTGTCTCGTGGCAGCTGTTCGTCCTCTTCCTGGTGGTGCTGCCGCTCGGGGTGTGGCTGATCGCCCGGATCGGCAAGAGCTTGAAGCGCAACTCGCAGCTGGGGCAGAGCCGCCTGGGGCGCCTCTTCGCCTGGCTCGACGAGTCGCTCACGTCGCTGCGCACCGTCAAGGCGTTCGGCCGCGAGCAGGACCGCGAGGCGGGCTTCCGCCGCCTCAACGACGACTATGTCCACTCGATGGTCAAGGTGGCCCTGCGGCGCGAGCTCTCCAGCCCGCTGTCCGAGATCCTCGGCACCCTGGCCCTGGTGCTGATCCTGATTATCGGCGGATGGCAGGTCATCGGCGGCCATGTCCAGCCTTCGGTGTTCATCTTTTTCGTCATCGTCTTCGCACGCCTCATCCCGCCCATACAGGCGGTGGTGAAGGCCTACAACGCACTGCAGAAAGGGTCGGCGTCGGCGGCCCGTATGCTCGAGGTGATCGATGCCGACGAGGTGATCGTCGAGGCGCCGCAGGCCAGGGTGATCGACGGCTTCCGCGACAATATCACGCTGCACGACGTCAGTTTCAGCTACCGCCCGTCCGACCCCGACGCGACCATCCTTTCGCATATCGACCTTGTGATCCCCAAGGGGAAGACCATCGCCATCGTGGGCCCGTCGGGCGCCGGCAAGAGCACCCTGGTCGACCTGCTGCCGCGATTCTACGACTGCACCTCCGGCGCGATCACGGTCGACGGCGTCCCGTTGCGCGACGCCAATATCGACTCGCTGCGGTCGCTCTTCGGTCTTGTCAGCCAGAACTGCATCCTCTTCAACGACACCGTGGCCAACAATATCGCCTTCGGCAACGACCACTACAGCGCCGCCGACATCGAGGCGGCGGCCCGTGTGGCCAATGCCCACGACTTCATCGCCTCGCTGCCGCAGGGCTACGACACACCCATCGGCGACCGGGGGCTCAACCTCAGCGGCGGACAGCGCCAGCGCCTCAGCATCGCGCGCGCGGTGCTTCGCAACACCCCGATTTTGATCCTCGACGAGGCCACGTCGGCCCTCGACTCGGAGGCCGAGCAGCAGGTGCAGAAAGGGTTGGATGCCCTGATGCAGGGCCGCACCGCCATCGTCATCGCCCACCGCCTGGCCACCGTGCGCCATGCCGACCGGATCGTGGTTCTCGACCGCGGCCGTATTGTCGACCAGGGCACCCACGACGATCTGATGTCGCATGAGGGCCTGTATAAGAAATTGGTTGAGATGCAGTCCTTTGCAAAATAAATTTGGCCATGTCGCAAAAAGTATGTACTTTTGCATCCTCTTTGAGAGATAGGGGAGTATAGCTCAGCTGGTTCAGAGCGCCTGCCTTACAAGCAGGAGGTCACTGGTTCGATCCCTGTTACTCCCACCCGCACGCCAACCGGCCGTCCTCGACAGGATGGCCTTTTTTAATTTAAAGAAACTCACCCCGTAGGGGTTTCCATTTCAATAGAAACTGACTCCCCACCCAAACCCCGTAGGGGTTCCATTGCCTCGCGGATCCGGCCACCATTTAATATTATTTAAGATTATATTTCTTTGTCATATAGGCTAATAGTCGTAATTTTGCCACTCGGAAAAGAAAGAATAAATAATTGTATAACTTTAAAAATCAAAGAAATGAAGAAAGTTCTGACTTTTGTTAGCTGCGCCGTTTTCGCCGCCGCTATGTTCGTTGCCTGCGGCAACAAGAACGCTGAACAGGCTGTCGACAGCACCGTCGAGGCCACCGTCGAAGAGGTCGCCACCGAGGCTGCCCCCGTTGAGGCCGCCGTCGAGAACGACGCCGATGCCGCCATGCTCGCCGCTGCCAAAGAGGCTGGCCAGGCCGTCTGCAACTGCACCAAGGGTGATGCCAGCAGCATCGAGAGCTGCATGAAGAGCGTCCTCGCCGCCAGCTATGCCCAGTACCAGGGCAACGACGCTTTCACCGCCGCCGTGCGCAGCGAGATCAACGAGTGCATCAAAGCCAAAGCCACCCAGAAAGCCACTGAGGCTGTCAACGAGGGTATCAAGGCCGGTGCCAACGAGCTCGCCAAAAAGCTCAGCAAGAACTAAATCTTGTGTAAGAATCAGCGACAGGTCCGTCAGCAATGTCGGACCTGTCTTTTTTTTACTTCGATATGACTAAGAACAGAACTATTGTATGGGTGGCGGCTGCGGCGCTCCTGCTGGCGGCCTGCCATCATGAGGGATTGCCCCAGGGGGTGATCGACGAGGCGCGCATGACTGATTTCCTGACCGAGGCCTACCAGTTGGAGGGCTTCTATGCCGTTGAGACGCAGTACCGCTATGACAGCCTGCCCGATGCTGTCGTGCAGCGCTACGACAGCCTGCTGGAGGCCCAGGATCTGAGCCGCGAGCAGGTCGAGCAGAGCCTCGACTACTACTCGCAGCATTTGGACGCCTACCAGCGCATCCACGATAGTGTGGTGGTGCGCTTAGAGGCTCGTCGCGCTGCGCTGCCGCCGATCCAGGCTCCGGTCGATCTCAATCTGCCTACGGCCGACAGCCTGCACCGCACGCTCCCCAAGCTTGTGTTAGGCAAGTGAGGATCGGCTTATTTGCCGCCCTCGTAGAGGACTTGCGTGGTGTCGTAGTGGAATGTGTGTGTGCTTTTTTTAGCTATCGGGGGCACGGCCATGGGGGCGTGCGCCATCCATTTCCCATTGCGGCGCAGCATCTTCAGCGTGTCGGAATAGCACGTAATCGGGCTTACCTTGCTATAAATCACCTTGGCCATCGTGTCGTTGACCTGTTCCACGCCAAGCAGGCTGATGGTGGCTTGCTTGTTTTGGTTAAGATAATTGCTGTCCAGTTGGGGCAGTATTGTTTGCTGAACAAGCTTCAGGCCTGCGGCCGTCTCGTCGGTGCAGTATTTGCATGCTTCGTCCACATCGTATGCCGCTGTGGCGTTCAGGTAGCTCGTTGCTTCTTTCTTGATTCTATCCTCTGTCGTTGTGCAGGAGGCAAGCAGACAGAGGGTCATGGTGGTGATGAATAATCCTTTTTTCATTGTTTGGTGAAATAAAAAGTGGGTCTCTCTCTGGCAAGGAGACCCACTTTCGTTTTAAGATGTTGCTTTAGTTATTGTTTTGTTTTAGCAACACTTGCCATTTTGTTGGCAGTCGTAGTCTCGTTCTTTTCGAGTTTGGTAGACGTACCCTGCTCCATGTTGGCTTTCTGGGCGACAATTTTGCCCATCTTGCCTTTGGCATTCTCTTCGCTTCCGATGGCGGTTTTGTCCTTGCTGGAAGCAACGGTCAGACCCTCTTTCTTCTCAGCTTTCTTGACAGCCTTCTTGGCGGGAGCGGGGGTAGCCTCGACGACCTCAGCGGCGACGGTGTCGACGGTGGTGTCGATGACTTCCTCGATGATAGTGGTGTCGGCCACAAGGGTGTCCTCGACGGGCTCACTCTTGCCTTTGCAGGCCACGGCAAGGCCCATGACGGCCAGTGCAATAGCGGCAATCTTGATGTTCACTTTCATAGATCCTTATTTGTTTTATTTTTGGGCGGTGAAGGGAACGTTGGTGGCGGTGACGGTCATCTGGGCACGCTCGGCGGCATCAAAGCCAACATAGTCGGGGTTGCCCTCAGCTACGAAGCTGTTCAGGGCGTCAAACATGGTGGCGTTGACGGTGAACGAAGCCTTGCCGTTGTCCATGTCGAAGGTGGTCATGTTGATCTCGGCGGTCTCTCCCCACCAGTCACCGTACGCGGTGCCCGACTGGTTCGTCAGATAGGTGTTCATGTAGAATTCGAGGACGGCGGGGTCACCCTCGAGCTGGGGCAGAGAACCACTGGTGTTGAGGGTGGCGGTGCCTTGACCGGCAGCGGTCAGCAAAGTGTAGATCTCGCAACCAGGCATACCCTCGGTGATGCTACCACCGCTGGTGAAGAAGTCGAAAGCGGTAAGGCCGTAGGTCGCGCTATACATACCAGTCTGCACGGGGAAGTTGTACTCGGCACCGGCGAAAGTGGCGCTGGCGCTGGGAGTAGCGGGCTGGGGCTGGGGTTGGGGGTTGACGGGGGTGGTGTCGGTGTTGCCGTTCTCGTTGTCGGGATTGCAGGCAACCATCAGGGCGCCGGCCACGAGCGCAATGCTCAGGAATTTGAAAATGTTCTTCATTTTTTTTATTGTTTTTGGGTTAATATTTCACTTCTCAAATCGGGTGCAAAAGTACGACTTTTTTCTGATATGGAAGAAAAAATGTTTTCTTTTGATGTTTTTTAACATTAGAATGGGTCTATCTGCGGGTGTCGAGGGCGTCGCGCAGGCCGCCGGCCAGCAGCATGAAGGCGAGCACGATGATCATGATGGCCACGCCGGGCAGGAGGGCCAGGTAGGCGCTGTCGAGCAGGATGTAGCCTGTGTTTTCCTTGACCATCATGCCCCACGAGGGCATGGGGGGCTGCACGCCGATGCCGAGGAAACTGAGGCCCGCCTCGAGCAGGATGGCGCTGGCGAAGTTGGAGGCCGCCACCACCACCACGGCGCCCATGCAGTTGGGCAGGATGTGGCGGAAGATGGTGCGGAAGGTGCTGTAGCCGAGGGCGCGGGTGGCCTCGACATACTCTTTCTCGCGGATGCTGAGCACCTCGCCGCGCACCACGCGCGCTATGTCGACCCACATCGTCAGGCCCACGGCGACGAAGATCTGCCAGAAGCCCTTGCCGAGGGCGAAGGTGATGGCGATGACGAGGAGCACCGTGGGGATGGACCACACGACGTTGATCAGCCAGAGGATGACGTTGTCGACCCAACCGCCGTGGTAGGCGGCCAGTGCGCCGAGGGTGATGCCGAGCAGCAGGGCGATGGCCACGGCGATGAAGCCCACCGACAGGCTGACGCGCGAGCCGATCATGAGCATGCTCAGCACGTCGCGTCCGTAGGCGTCGGTGCCGAGCAGGAAGGTGCGCCGCTCGATCTTGGCCACCTGGCTGCGGGGGGCGACGATCTCCTCGCCGTGGTAGGGGGTGGCGTGGATGCTGTCGCGCGCGTACTTATAATCTATTATGGGGACGACGCTGTAGGGCAGGGGCTCGCCCTTGAGCATGCGGTGCAGGGCCGAGGGGCGTGCCTCCGTGGCGGCGGTGGCCGTGTCGCGCAGGCAGAGCATCTGTGCGTGGCTGCCGGGGTGGAGGGTGGCCAGTTCGAGGTACTGTTGGTTGCAGTAGGGGGTGGGGTCGGGGGTGATGAGGTAGCCCAGCAGGGCCACCAGGGCGAAGAGGCCGATCACCACCAGGCTGGCCACCGACAGGGGGTTGCGCCGGAAGCGACGCCACGCTTGCCGGTCGAGCGAATGACCGGCCAGGTCGGCAGCGCTATGCTTCTTGAAGGGGTTCATGATTTTTTTATAGGGCTTATAGGACTTATAGGGCTTATAAGACTTATAGGACTTATGGGGTCTACATGAATCCCAGCTCCACCTTGATGTCGTCGGGGATCATGTCCATCGTCCATGGCGGGTCGAAGGTGAGCTCGACGTCGACCTGCTTCACGCCGCTGATGTAGCTCACCATCTGCTTCACCTCCTGGAACATATACTCGGCCTCGGGGCAGTCGGGCGCCGTCATGGTCATCACGATGTGTACGTTGAGGTCGCTGTCGACATCGACTTTGTAGATGAGGCCGAGGTCGTAGATGTTGACCGGTATCTCGGGGTCGTAGATATTGCGCAGGCAGTTGACGACGGCGCTTTTGATGGTCTCTTGGGTAGGTTCCATGGGGCGTTATTTTTTCATTGAGAAGGCGAGGGCGTACATCTTCATCTGTTTCACCATCGAGGTGAGGCCGTTGGAGCGGGTGGGGGAGAGGTGTTCGCGGAGGCCGATGGCGTCGATAAAGGCCAGGTCGGCGTCGAGGATCTCCTGCGGCGTGTGGTTGTCGAGGACCCGGATGAGGAGCGAGATGATGCCGCGGGTGATGACCGCGTCGCTGTCGGCCCGGAAGTGGAGCCGCCCGTCGGTGTACTGGCAGCTGAGCCACACCCGGCTCTGGCAGCCGCGGATGAGGTTCTGCTCGGTCTTGTCGGCCTCGTCGATCTGCGGGCAGTCGCGCCCCAGGTCGATGAGGTAGGCGTAGCGGTCGAGCCATTCGTCGAAGTTGGCGAACTCGTCGATGATCTGTTGTGATGTCTCTTGTATGGTCATTTGGGTGCTTTGTGGATAAGGTACACCGTAGCCACGCCGAAGACCAGCTGCGGCAGCAGCACGGCCATCAGGGGCGACAGGCTGCCGCCGGTGGCGAAGACGGTGGTGATTTTCATAAAGACGATAAATCCGAAGGCCAGCGTGATGCCGATGGCCAGGTGCATGCCGATGCCGCCGCGCGTCTTGCGCGAGGCGATGGCCACCCCGATGAAGGTCATGATGATGATGGCCAGGGGGTTGAGCAGCCGCTGGTAGAGTTCGATCTGGGCCTCCTTGACGGTGCCGGTGCCGCGGATGCGCTCGCGCTCGATGTGCTGCACCAGCTGCGGCGTGGTCATGGTCTCGATGCGTTTCGAGAGCAGGTCGAAGTCGTCGGGCGTGATGCCGTAGTCCATCGTGGCGACGCTCTTGCGGCTGAGGTGTTCGGTGCCGTCGGCGTCGATGGTGCGCAGGGTGTAGGAGGTGGAGCGCCAGAGGCTGGTGGTGCTGTCGTAGTTGATGACGTCGGCCGTCTCGCGTTGCAGCAGGCGCCCGTCGGGGGCCATCACCTCGCGCCGGAAGCGCAGCCCGCGCTGCTTCTTGACGTCGTAGCTCTCGGCATAGATCTGCACGCCCGGCTCGGACTGGAAGTGCAGGTTGCTGTAGTAGTTGGTGGCCTTCGACTTGACGTACTGCTCCTCGAACTCGATCAGCGACCGGTTGGAGAGCGGGATGGCGAAGTTGCCCAGCAGCAGCACCAGCAGCGCCACGATGACCGACCCGTAGAGGTAGGGCCGCAGCAGGCGCCGGTAGCTGATGCCCGAGCTGAGGATGGCGATGATCTCGGTGTTGCCCGCCATCTTCGAGGTGAAGAAGAGCACCGAGATGAAGATGAACAGCGGGCTGTAGAGGTTGATGAAACCCGGGATGAAGTTGAAGTAGTAGTCCATCACCACCTGTCCGATGGTGGCGTGGTGCGAGATGAATTTGTCGAGCTTCTCGCTGACGTCGAAGGTGATGACGATGACAATAATCAAAGCCAAGGCCAGCAAGAAGGTCTTGATGTATTTGGCTAAGATGTAACAGTCAAGCTTCTTCATCAACAGGTGGATGTGTGACTTTTAAGTCCCCGGAGGGGACGGCGGAGTGTAGCCGTGGGCGTCAGCCCACGGAGAGGATGACCCAAAGAAGCAGAGCCCTGTAGGGGCGACACGGAGTGTGGTGTCCCTGTGTCGCCCCTCCGGGGCTCTGTATACTCGTCCGCATGGCACCGTGGGCTGGCGCCCACGGCTACTTTCTGGCGCCCCTGACGGGGCTTGCTGTCCATTTGCGGAATGTTCATCGAGGGGTTACAGCAGTTCTTTGTTGAACTTGGTGAGGCATTCCAGGGCGTTGGTCTTGACGTGGATGAACTCGTCGATGCCGTAGCCGCGGTAGGTGTCGACCATCTCCTTGGGGAAGCCGGCCAGCACGAGGCTCTTCACCTTGCCCTTGAGCAGCTTGCACACGGGCTCGGTGAGCTCGGCGTACTCGTCGTCGCTCGAGCAGAGCACCACCACGTCGGCCTTGGCGTCGAGGGCGGCCTTGGCGCCGGCCTCGGGGGTGTCGAAGCCCAGGTTGTCGATGATCTCGTAGCCCGCCACGCCGAAGAAGTTGGTGGCGAAGCCCGAGCGGGCCTTGCGCATGGTGAGGTTGCCGTAGGTGAGCAGGAAGACCTTGGGCCGGCGGGCGGCGCGCTCGGTCTGCAGGCGCAGCTCCTCGAAGGCCTCGGCGCCGCGGTAGTCGTGCAGCACCTTCACCTCGTCGCCCTGTTCGCCGCAGTGGCAGCAGCAGCCCTTCGCGGCTTCGGCGCCCACCTTGTCGCCCATCTTCTCGAGCAGGTTGGGGTACTGGTTGGTGCCGAGGATGGTGGTCTTGCGGGTGGCGATGTCGAGGTCGCGCTTGCGGGCGGTCTCCATCACCTCGTCCTGCACCAGACCGGCGCGCAGGGCCTGGCAGAAGCCGCCGGCCTGCTCGACCTTGAGGAAGTGCTCCCAGGCGCCCTGGGCGATCTCGTTGGTCAGGTTCTCGATATAGTAGCTACCGGCCGCGGGGTCGACAATCTTGTCCAAGTAGCTCTCCTCCTTCAGCAGCAGCTGCTGGTTGCGGGCGATGCGGTAGCCGAAGTCGTCGGCCGTCTTGTAGGCGTTGTCGAAGGGCAGCACCGAGATCGAGTCGGCACCGGCCACGGCGCTCGACATGGCCTCGGTGGTGGAGCGCAGCATGTTGACGTAGGGGTCGTAGACCGACTGGTTCCAGGCGCTGGTGGTGGCGTTGATGAACAGCTTGTAGGGGCATTCGCACCCGGGTTTGTACTGCTCCACGATCTTGCTCCACAGCAGGCGGGCGGCGCGGATCTTGGCGATCTCCATGAAGTAGGTGCTGCCCACGCCGACGTTGAGCACGATCGAGCGGCCCACGTGTTCCATCTTGCAGCCCAGGTCGGTCAGCCGTGCCACCAGTTCGTTGGCGGCGGCCAGGCCGAAGCCGAGCTCCTGCACGATGTTGGCGCCGGCGTTGTGCAGCACGTTGCTGTTCACCGTCAGCACGCGGAACTTGGGCAGCTCCTCGTGGGCGTAGTTCACCAGCTGGCAGGCCATCTGCAGGTCGCCCTCCTCGCCGCGGTGGAAGCGGCCGTGTTGCAGCGCATAGCGGAACATGTCGAAGTTGGTCGACCCGCAGAGCTCCTTGGGGTCGTAGCCTTCGCGCTTGGCGTATTCGACGTAGAGCTTCAGCAGCTGCAGGTAGTCCTGCGAGCAGCTGAAGTTGATGCTCACGGCGTTGATGTATATCCCTTTGAGAAGCGTGGCCAGGTCGTCGACCGAAGCGACGGCCTTGGCGCAGAGGCCGAGCGACGTGGCGCCGCGCTCGACGGCGTCCAGTGCGATGCGGTTGGCCTCGGCCAGATCGGCCACGTGGATGTCCTGCCGCACCTCCCACACGTTGCCCTCGACCTGGTGGCCGCGGGTGTAGGGGCGCTGGCCCGGGTTGGACTCGAGGTAGTCGAGCCCCTCCAGGTTCTCGGCACGGTAGTAGGGGCGCACGTTGAAGCCCTCGATGGTGTGCCACACCAGTTTCTTGTCGTAGTCGGCTCCTTTGAGGTCTTTGTTGATCACTTCTTCCCATTTCTCAGTCGAAACGGGTGGGAATTCGCTGAATAACTTGTTGTTTTCCATTATATTGTATCGTTTGTTCTTCGTACTCTGAATGAGCAAAGATACAAAAAAAATCAATATGTATTTGAATAAAATTTAATTATATTGCCCTTTCGCCCCCCTTTGCGGCATGGCAGACCCCTGTATGGGGAGGGGTCAGGTCTACCATTTCTTCAGTCGTTCTTCAGTCGTTCTTCAGTCGTTCTTCAGTGATCACTGAAGAACGACTGAAGAACGACTGAAGAACGACTGAAGAAAACCTTGACTCAGGGTATGGTCAACCTTGTGTTGAGGGATTTGTGCGGTTCGCAAAAAATGTGTATATTTGCACTCAAAACTGAACCTATGTCAACCGAGCAGAATACACAGAATCCGTTTGTTATATGCCGTGCGGCGGCCGGAAGCGGCAAGACCTTCACGCTTGTCAAGGAGTATCTGAAGCTGGCGCTGGCGGCACCGTCGGCCGAGGTGCGCCGCGACCGGCGGCGGCTCGAGGACTACCTGAAGGGGCACTTCCGCGGCATCCTGGCCATCACCTTCACCAACAAGGCCGCCGGCGAGATGAAGAGCCGTGTGATGAACAGCCTGTCCGACATGGCGGCCCACGGCCTCGACCGGCGCCGCTCGCCGATGGGCGGCCCCCTGCTCGAGGCGCTGAACAGCCTGCCTGCCTACCGCGACAACCCGATGGACGAGAACGAGTTGCGCTGGTCGGCCGAGGTGCTCCACAAGGCCCTGCTGCACTCCTACAGCGACCTCTCGGTCAGCACGATCGACAGCTTCATGCACCGCATCGTGCGCACCTTCGCCCACGACCTGGACCGGCCGGTCAACTTCGAGGTGATGATCGAGCAGGACGAGATGGTGCAACAGGCTGTCAGCCAGCTGATGTCGCTCGTCGGCACCCCCGGCCACGAGGATCTGACGCGCGTGGTGCAGGCCTATGCCGAGAGCCGCATGGAGGATTCGAAGAGCTACTATATCGAGGGCGAGCTGATGAGCCTGGCGCAGCAGCTGTTTGTCGAGGGGACCGACGAATACTTGGAGACGCTGAAGGACATGAAGTTGTCCGATTTCATCGACCTGCACCGCCAGCTGACGGCCGACTGCCGCCGCTTCGAGCAGCAGGCCAAGGGCTGCGGCGAGGCGGTGATGGCCCTGCTGCAGCGGGCGGGCGCCGGCGAGAGCGACTGCGCGGGCGGCCGCAACGGCTACTACGGCTTCTTCCGCTCGCTGGCGGGCGGCAACATACGGCCCCTCACCGCCTCGGTGGCCAACGCCTTCGAGGGCGGCAAACTGCACAGCGCCAAGTGCAGCGAGGTCACCATGGAGGCCATCGGCGACATCGTCGACGAGCTCTATCCCCGCTACGAGGAGGCCCGCGCGCTGTTCGGCGTCGCCGACGGGCGCACGCCCGACGAGGGCGAGGCGCTGCGCGACTACGTGACGCGCCAGCTGCTGCTCAAAAACCTTTACGCCATGGCCCTGCTGGGCGAGATGAAGCAGCAGGTCGACCTCTATGCCCGCGACAACGAGGTGGTCCACCTCTCGGAGTTCAACCGGCTGATCAACAAGATCGTGTGCGAAGAGCCTGCGCCGTTCATCTACGAGCGGCTGGGCAGCCGCTACCACCACTTCCTGATCGACGAGTTCCAGGACACGTCGGTCCTGCAGTGGCACAACCTGGTGCCGCTGCTCGAGAACGCGGTGGCGCAGCGCCACGAGTCGCTGGTGGTGGGCGACGGCAAGCAGGCCATCTACCGCTTCCGCCAGGGCGATGTGCGCCAGTTTGTCGACCTGCCGGTGGTGAAGGGGATGGAGCTGCACGGCGCGACGCTGCCGCTGGAGGGGAACTACAGCTTCGTCAACCTGCGCCACAACCGGCGCACGGCCCGCACGGTGGTCGAGTTCAACAACCGCTTCTTCACGTGGCTGCTGCAGCGCCAGCCGTTCGCCGACAATCCGTTGGCGCAGCAGATCTATGTCGGCACGCCCGACAGCGAGGGGCGTCCGGAGCTGTGGCAGCTGCTGCCCGACGGGGCCCCCGAGGGGGGACACGTGGGGCTGAGCTTCGTGGACCCCGACGACCCCGACGCCGTCAGCGAGAGCATCCGCCAGACCATCGTGCGTCTGGTGACCCGCCAGGGCTACCGCCAGAGCGACATCATGGTGCTGGGCCGCAACAAGAAAGACCTCGACACCGTGGGCACCTACCTCCAGGCGCATCCCGACGAGATGCGGATCGAGGTGTGCTCCAGCGAGTCGTTCTTCCTGGTGCGCAGCCATGCCGTGATGGCCATCGTGGCGGCGCTGAGGCTGCTGCACGACCCGACCGACCGCGTGGCGGCGGCCGACCTCATGCAGCGGCTGTACAACCTGGGCCTCACGGCCAGCAGCCACCGCGAGGACTTCCTGGCCCCGGGGCCGGTCGATGTGGCGCAGCTGCTGCGCGACGAGGGGCGCGGGTTCGACTTCCGTCCCGGCTATCTGGCGGTGCTCGACGTCTACGACTGTTGCGAGGAGATGGTGCGCGAGTTGCACCTCGACGGGATCGATGTCGCCTATGTGGGGTCGCTGCTGGGCTGCGTGGCCGACTTCGTGCGGCGGCGCCACGGCGGCTTTGCCGAGTTCCTGGAGTGGTTCGACGACAACGCCACGGCCGATTTCGCCCAGACGCGCCACCGCCAGCTCTCGGCGGCCAACCCCGAGGGGATCGACGCCGTGCGCCTGATGACCATCCACAAGGCCAAGGGCCTCGAGGCCCCGGTGGTGATTTGCCCCTTCCTGTCGACCAACCGCCACGGCTTCAAGCTGTGGGTCAGGCTGGAGGGCAAGTTGGGCGAGCGCCTGCCGTCGGCATTCGTCGAGCTGAGCCGCCAGGGCACGTCGAACTTCGACGAGGTGCGCAACGCCGAAAGCCGGCTCGACGAGGTGGACCAGCTGAATGTGCTCTATGTGGCGCTGACGCGCCCGCGTGAGCAACTGTATATTGTTGCCCCCACGCCCAAGGAGAATTCGAAGGACGAGCTGAGCTACGCCCGCATGATCAAGGATTTCGTCGACAGCGAACGGCCCGACCTGGGCGACCCCGACATGCAGCACGTGGAGTCGGGGCGCGACGCGGCCCCGTCGGCTGCCGAGATGGCCGTCAACCGGCTGTCCTACGCCGAATGGACCACTAAGGTGCAGGTGGCGTCGCCGGCCGAGCGGCAGCTGTCGTCCCTGCAGGAGGCCAGCGTGCGCTTCGGCAACCTGGCGCACGACCTGCTGTCGCGGGTGCAGCATGCCGGCGATGTCGATGCCGCCCTGCAGCGGCTGGCCCACGCCGAGGGCCTCGGCGACGACGAGCGGCAGCGGCTGGCCGACCTGGCCCGTGCGGTGGTGACGCACCCCGAGAGCGAGCGCTTCTTCAGCCCCGCCTGGCGGGCCATCAGCGAATGCGACCTCTGCGACGCCGAGGGCATCTGCCGCCCCGACCGCGTGGTGCTGGCCGACGGCGAGACGTGGGTGGTCGACTTCAAGACAGGCCGCGACCTGGGCAGCGAACACGACCGGCAGGTGCTGCGCTACTGCCGCGCCATGGCCGAGATGGGCTACCCCAAGGTCAGCGGATGGCTCATCTACCTGCAGCCCGAAGTGCAGGTCCGGCAGGTTATCAAATGTTAAAAAAGAAGGTTTTTCACATTTTGTTGTTGGTAATTCAGATTTTTTTAGTATTTTAGCGGTGCGAAAAGAAGGGGTCGAAAGGCCTCGAAAGGTGGAATAAATAATTAAAAGTCAAAAATATGGAACTGAAGAAAAATCCGAAAGCCGACCTCGAAAAACGTCGGGGACTCTATCTGGAGATAGGTTTGGTGGTGATTCTTGTGGCTTCGTTGGTGGCGTTCAATGTGAAATCCTACGACAAGGAGGAGAAGGAGCAGATCGAACGTCAGGCCAGCGAGGAGCAGGAGGAGATCATCATCCAGACGCAGCAGGAAGAACTGCCGCCACCGCCACCGCCAGAGCAGCCCGAGGTGACCACCGAGTTTGAAGTGGTCGAGGACGACAAAGAGCTGACCCACGAGCTCGGCCCCATCAACGCCGAGGTCGACGAGAACACGCAGAACATCGAAATCACTCCCGTCAAGATCGAGGAGGAAGAGGAGGAAGAGGACGTGCAGATCTTCACCGTTGTGGAGAACGACCCTGAATTCCCCGGCGGCATGGAGGCCCTGTACAAATTCCTGCGCGACAACATCAAGTATCCGCAGCTGGCCCGCGACAACAACATCACCGGCCGTGTGTATGTCACCTTCGTGGTGGAGAAAGACGGCTCGATCGCCAACCCCCGCATCCTGAAGGACATCGGCGGTGGTTGCGGCCAGGAGGCTATCCGCGTGGTGAAGTCCATGCCCAAGTGGACCCCCGGCAAGCAGCGCGGCAAGGCTGTGCGTGTGCAGTTCAACCTGCCTGTCAGCTTCAACCTGCAGTAACAACCGGTTACAGAACATTCAACGGTTAAAGGCGCTGGCGTGATCAGTTGTCTTTAACCGTTTGCTTATTGCCGTCCGGCATCACCGACGGTACCTATATTATATACTATTGAAGTTTCAATGATTAGTGTCAACAACCTGTCGGTCCAGTTCACCGGCACCAACCTCTTCTCGAATGTCACGTTCAATGTGGCGGACCACGACCGCATCGGCCTGGTGGGGATGAACGGTGCCGGCAAGTCGACGATGCTCAAGATACTGTGCGGATGGCAGGAGCCCGAGAGCGGCACCATCGTGATGGCCAGCGGCCAGACGGTGGGCTACCTGCCGCAGGAGATGGTGCCCGATGCCATAGGCACGGTCATCGACGAGGCCCTGACGGCCTTCAGCCAGCTGGATGCGCTGGAGCAGGAGCAGGCCCGGCTGACGCAGCAGATCGCCGAGCGGACCGACTATGAGAGCGAGGACTACACACGGCTGCTGACCCGCCACAGCGAGGTGACCGAGCACCTGGCCATGCTCGGCGGCGGCCGGCGGCGCGAGGCAGCCGAGAAAGTGCTGCTGGGATTGGGATTCAGACACGACGACTTCGAGCGCCCGGTGGCGGTGTTCAGCGGCGGATGGCAGATGCGCGTCGAGCTGGCCAAGCTGCTGCTGCGTCACCCGGACTTCCTGCTGCTCGACGAGCCGACCAACCATCTCGACATCGAGTCGATCCAGTGGCTCGAGAACTACCTGCAGAGCTACAGCGGCGCCGTGGTGCTGGTGAGTCACGACCGAACCTTCCTGGACAACATCACCAAGCGGACCATCGAGATCACGGCCGGCCGCATCTACGACTACAAGTGCCCCTACTCGGAGTATGTGGTGCAGATGCAGGAGCGTCGAGCCAGCCAGATGGCCCAGCTCAGCAACCAGCAGCGCCAAGTGGCCCAGATCGAGGCCTTCATCGAGCGCTTCCGCTACAAGGCCACCAAGGCCAAGCAGGTGCAGAGCCGGGTGAAGATGCTGGAGCGCATGGAGAAGATTTCGGTGGACGAGGTGAGCACGGAGAGCATCCACTTCCAGTTCCCGCCGGCGCCCCACAGCGGCAAGATCGTGGTCGAGGCCCAGCATCTGGGCAAGGCCTACGGCGACCATCAGGTCTTCGACGGGGTCGATATGCTGCTCACGTCGGGCCGCAAGGTGGCCTTTGTGGGCCGCAACGGCGAGGGCAAGTCGACGATGGCCAAAATCATCGTGGGCGAGATCAACGACTACACGGGCTCGTTCCGGCTGGGGCAGGGGGTGGTGCTGGGCTACTACGCACAGAACCAAGCCGCCATGCTCAACCTGGACAAGACGGTGTACGAGACCATCGACGATATCGCGCTGGGCGACATACGGCCCAAGATACGCAACATACTGGGCAGTTTCCTGTTCGACGAGGAGGATATTGACAAGAAAGTCAAGGTGCTCAGCGGCGGCGAGAAGGCTCGTCTGGCCTTGGCCAAGCTGCTGCTCACGCCGAGCAACCTGCTGATCCTCGACGAGCCGACCAACCACCTGGACATGAATTCGAAGGACATCCTGAAGAACGCCCTTCTGCAGTATGACGGGACGCTGATCGTGGTCAGCCACGACCGTGACTTCCTGAGCGGCCTCACCGACGAGCTCTACGAGTTCCGCGACGGCGGCGTGCATGAGTTCAAGTGCGACATCATGGAGTTCCTGGAGAAGCAGCACTCCGCCGCAGCGGTCCCGACGGTCCCGACGGCCCCGACGGGTGTGTCTGCCCAGCCGAAGACGGCCGGCAAGATGGCCTACGAAGAGAGCAAGGAACGCGAGCGCGAGCGGCGCAAACTGCAGAACGTCGTCAAACAGAAGGAGCAGGAGATCGAGGCGCTGGAGGCCCAGCTGGCCGCCAAGGACGCTGAGCTGGCCGGCGGGGCGGTGCAGGATGCCGCCTTCTACGACGACTACCAGGCGCTGAAGCAGCAGCTGGAGAAGAAGATGGACGAATGGGAAGAGGCTGTGATACGGGCCGAAGGAGATTGATAAAGACAACAGACAGATGGCAAAGAAGACTGACGACAGTTCGCCCTTGATGCGGCAACATGCTGAGTTGAAGAAGAAATTCCCCGACGCGATACTGCTGTTCCGTGTGGGCGACTTCTACGAGACCTTCGGCGAGGACGCCCGGACGGCGTCGCGCATACTGGGCCTCACCCTGACGCGCAAGATGGCCGGCGGCGGCGAATACACCGATCTGGCCGGAGTGCCGTATCATGCATTGGAACAGTATCTTCCGCGGTTGGTCAGGGCCGGGTTGCGGGTGGCCATCTGCGAGCAGCTGGAGGACCCCAAAACGGCCAAGGGACTGGTGAAACGCGGCATCACCGAGTTGGTCACCCCGGGGGTGGCCTACAACGACATGGTGCTGGAAGTGAAGGAGAACAACTTCCTCTGCGGGTTGCACCTGACCGACAAGGAACACGGCATCAGCTTCCTCGATGTGTCGACGGGCGAGTTCTATCTGGCCCAGGGCGACCTGGCCTATATCGACAAGCTGCTGACCAACTTCCACCCGTCCGAGGTGGTGCTGCAGCGCAAGAAACAGCGTTGGTTCCAGGAGCACTTTGCCGAGAAATACTATTGCAACACCTTCGACGACTGGGTCTTCGCACCCGATTTCGCCCAGGAGTTGCTCCTCAAGCAATTCGGCACCCGCTCGCTCAAGGGCTTCGGCGTCGAGGACTTGGATATGGGCATCATCGCCGCCGGTGCGGTGCTCTACTACCTGCAGGACACGCAGCACAACCAGACGGCGAATATCACACGGCTGAGCCGCGTGGAGAAGGACAAGTATGTGTGGCTCGACCGCTTCACGGTGCGCAATCTGGAGCTCATCAGTTCCCCCAACGACAATGCGCGCACCCTGCTGGACGTGATCGACGCCACTGTGACCCCGATGGGGTCGCGCCTGTTGCGGCGTTGGATGCTGATGCCGCTCAAGGAGAAGAACCTGATCGAGGACCGTTTGAAGGTGGTGGACGTGCTGGTGCAGAACAGCGAGTTGCGCCAGCAGCTGGAACAGCACATCAAGTCGATCGGCGACCTGGAACGTCTGATTACCAAGGCGGCCGTCGGCCGCATCAACCCGCGCGAGATGATGCAGCTCCGTCGGTCGCTGGGCGCCGTGGGGGAGGTGAAGCAACTGTGTGCCGACAGCGCCAACGAGGCGTTGACACGCATGGCGGAGCAGATCAATCCGTGCCAGCTGTTGGCCGAGCGCATCGAACGCGAACTGAAAGAGGAGCCGCCGGTGAAGGTGGAGAAGGGTGGGGTGATAGCCGACGGCGTCAATGCCGAGCTGGACGAACTGCGGTCGATGGCCGGGTCGGGCAAATCGTATCTGGTGGCGATGCAGCAGCGCGAGAGCGAAGCCACCGGCATCCCCTCGCTCAAGATAGGCTACAACAATATATTCGGCTACTATTTCGAGGTCTACAACACCCATAAGGACAAGGTGCCGGCGGAATGGGTCAGGAAGCAGACGCTCACCAACGCCGAGCGCTACATCACGCCCGAGCTGAAGGAGTACGAGGACAAGATACTGGGTGCGGAGGAGCGCATACTGGCCCTGGAGGCACAGCTGTACAACCAGCTGATGGCGGCCGTGACGGAGTACGTGCAGCCGGTGCAGTACGATGCCCAGGTGATTGCCCATCTGGACTGCCTGCAGTGCTTCGCCGAGGTGGCGTTGCGCGGCAACTACTGTCGGCCCGAGCTGACGGACGACGACAAGATACAGATCCTCGAGGGCCGGCATCCGGTCATCGAGACCCAGATGGCCCCCGGCGAGCAGTATGTGAGCAACGACGTGATGCTCGACCGCGACCATCAGCAGATTGTCATCATCACAGGACCCAATATGAGCGGTAAGTCAGCCCTGCTGAGGCAGACGGCCCTCATCGTGCTGATGGCGCAGATGGGCTGCTATTGCCCCGCCAAGCGGGCCACCATCGGACTCGTCGACAAGATATTCACGCGCGTGGGCGCGAGCGATAATATAAGTAGTGGCGAGTCGACCTTTATGGTCGAGATGAACGAGACTGCCAGTATTCTCAACAACGTCAGCGACAGGAGTTTGGTGCTGCTTGACGAGATCGGGCGCGGCACGTCGACCTACGATGGCATCTCCATCGCCTGGGCCATTACGGAGTACCTGCACAACAATAAGCGGGCCCGCCCCAAGGTGATGTTTGCCACCCACTACCATGAGCTCATCGAGATGGAGAGCCAGTACGAGCGGATCAAGAACTACCATGTCAGTGTGAAGGAGATCGACGGGCGGGTGATCTTCCTGCGCAAGTTGGTGCCGGGCGGCAGCGAGCACAGTTTTGGTATCCATGTGGCCCGTCTGGCGGGCATGCCACCCCAGGTCGTCAACCGCGCAGACGCCATGTTGCAGGTGCTCGAATCCAAAAATGAACATACCGTCGAAGAGGGTCAAAAACGGAAAAAAGGAGATAAAAACGGGCAAAAAAACACCGCTTCGGAGGGCTATCAGCTCAGTTTTATCCAGCTGGACGACCCCACACTGCTGGAGATAAAAAACATGTTGGTAGATATTGATATAGATACACTTACGCCGATTGAAGCTCTGCTGAAACTGAATGAGATTAAAAAAATTGTGGGAAAAAGTTAAAAATAATTTTGTCGGTTTCAAAAATGTTTGTACTTTTGCACCCGCTTTTGAGAGGAAAAGCGTGCCAAATCACAAGCGGAAATAGCTCAGTTGGTAGAGCACGACCTTGCCAAGGTCGGGGTCGCGAGTTCGAGTCTCGTTTTCCGCTCAA
>CAMNIH010000002.1 GCA_946540365.1 uncultured Bacteroidales bacterium | reverse complement strand
GGCTGGCGGCGATGAGGCTCTTCTTCTGCTGGCCGAAGCTCATCTCGCGGAACTTGCGGTCGGGCTCCACCTCCAGCTCCTGCATCAGATGCAGGAAGGTGCCCTGCGCGAAGGTGGGATAGAAGGGGCTGAGCTCGTCGACATACTTCTGCGGCGTGGCGTTGTCGGGCAGCGTCACCTCGTCGGGCAGGAAGACGATGCGCTGCAGCATCTCCGGCAGGCGGTCGTAGCTGGTGAGGCCGTCGACCGTGCAGCTACCGCTCACAGGCCGCTGCAGGCCGCAGATGATCTTGAGCAACGTGGTCTTGCCCACGCCGTTCTCGCCCAGCAGGCCGTAGATGGCGCCCTGCGGGAAACTCAGGTTGATATTGTTGAAGACCGGAGTCTTCTTGTAGCTGAAATCAAGGTTCTTAATCTCTATCATATCTTTGTTTTTTTAGTAGTTAAGGAGTTAAGGAGTTAAGGAGTTAAGACAAATGTGCTGGATGGTGGTATTGCCTTATCTACTTGACTACTGTCTACTTATCTACTGATTCTCATTCTTTTTTTAGGAGTTAAGTAGGTAAGTAGTTATCGCTCGCTGCGCTCGCGTAGTTAAGACAAATGCACCGGCCGGTTGCAGTATTGCCTTATCTACCTGACTACTATCTACTTGACCACTTATTTATACTTCACTGCTGTGCCGAACACCAGCACCTCGGCGGCTTGGGCCATGATGCTGTTGGTGGTGTAGCGCACGCCGACGATGGCGTCGGCGCCCATGCGGACGGCCTGGTCCACCATACGCTGGGTGGCTATCTCGCGGGCCTTCTCCATCATGTCGGTGTAGCTGCCCAGCTCGCCGCCCACGATGCCCTTGAGTTGCTGGCCGAAGTCGGCAAACATGTTCTTAGCGCGGATGGTGCTGCCAGTAACCACTCCGAGCGCTTCATACTGTACCCCTTGCAGGGTTTCTACTGTTACGATTTTCATAGCTTCTATAATTTATTATTACATTTGTGGCATATTGGTGTCGGTGGCGCCTTGGCGGGCCTTGCTCTCGAGCTCCATCTTGCCGATGCGCCAGGTGAGGCCGAGGCTGACAAAGCGCGAGTCGAACTTGGTGCTGCCGGTGGTCTGGTATGCCGGGGCGGTGGTATTTTCGCCCCATTCGGCCATGCCGAAGATGTCGTTGACGTTGAAGTAGACGCTCAGCTGGCGGTTGAAGAAGTCGCTGCTCATGCCGAAGTCCACCCCCTTGTTGGCCACACTCATGCTGTACAGACCCAGCTGCGGCGAGCGGTAGTGGGCGTTGGCGAAGACCTCCAGCTTGTTCCATAGCTTGGTCCAAAGGCGCACACGGGCCGACCAGCTCCAGTGGTTATCACTGAAGCCCTGATAGTTGTAGGCATAGTTGAACACCGAGGCGTTGAGGCTCACGTTGAAGAAACCCGTGGGACGGTACATGATGTTGGCGTCGAGGCCCTCGGTGTGGCTGGAGCCGATGTTGACGGGATAGCTATAGTTGACCAGATAGGCGCCGAAGTAGGGGTCGGTGGTGGCGGCGGTCATGGTACCCTGCTCGTCGGTGTTGGCACGGTAGTAGGCGCTGAGGCTCACCATACCGAAGCCCATGAGGAACTGGCTCCATTCGGCCTCTACATTGTGGGTGTAGGTGCGCAGCAGGGCGGGGTTGCCGGTACGGAAACTATAGTCGTCGTAGAAGCGGAAGTAGGTGAGGTTTAACAGGTCGGTGGGGTCGGAGTAGCGACGCGTGTAGCTGAGGCTGAAGTTGGCGAAGGTCTTGGTGCGATAGCTCAAGTGAATGGAGGGAACGAGGCCGAAGAGGGCGGTGTCGACGGGCGACAAGTCGTTCATCGCGGTGTGGTGTATCGTACCGTTACGGAAGGCGCTCTCGCCGCGCAGACCCACCTTGGCGGTGAACATGCCCCAGCGCTTCTGCAGGGTGACGTAGGCCTGCGGATGCCATCCTGTGTACTCGGCGTTGTAGCCGCGCAGGTGCATGATGTCCCACGTCGAGCCGTCGGCGTTGAGGCTGTCAAGAAACTGGTCGTTGGTGTTGTGACTGTAGCCCACCTCGGCGCCGAGTTCCATCTCGATGTCGTGCTTGAAGGGATGCACATAGTCGGCGCCCAGGGTGAAGTTGGGGCCGAAGTAGGCCGACGAGCTGTGGCGCTGGAAGTCGGTGAGGGCGGGATTGGAATAGTCGCGCCACATGGTGTCGCCCACGCCAGGGGTGCTGCCCCACACGCTGCCGTTGAGGCGCAGGGTGAGCTTGCGGCCGGTGGTGTCGAAGCGGTGCTCTAACCAGGCGCCGCCGTAGCCGCCACCGCCAAAGCCGCGGCTGACGCTGCTGTCGCTATATCCCATGTCGACAAGCGCGGGCAGGTACTCGCGGTAGATGTAGTGGCCCGTCGAGCCGCTGCGGCTCCAGTAGGGGTAGGCGCCCATCCAGGCCGAGAGGGTGGTCATGCTGTCGATCTTCCAGTTCATGTTGAAGCCCATGTAGCCGCCGGTATTGCTGGAGCGGGTCTTGTCGGAGTTCTCCTGGTAGCGGCTGGTGTCGCCGTTATCGTCGAAGAGCGTCGAGGTGCCGTCTTCCTCCATATCGTACCGCGAGTAGCTGCCATTGAGGTAGAGGTTCATGTCGAACTTCTCGTTGGCGTAGACATACGAGACCCAGGGCGAGATGCTGGGCATCGTGTTGGCGCGCACGCCCACGCAGAGCAGCTCGTTGCGCTTCACGGTCTGGTTGGTTACGATGTTGATCACGCCGCCGTTGGTCGAGTAGCGGGCCGAGGGGTTGGTGATAACCTCGATGCGCTCGATGGCGTTGGCCGGCAGGGTCTTGATGTACTGTTTCAGGGCCTCCTCGTTCATGTGCGAGGGCTGGTCGTTGATCCAGATCTCGACACTGCTGACGCCGCGCAGGGTGATATTGCCCTCGGCGTCCACCTCCACGCCAGGCGCGTTTTGAAGGGCGTCGCTGGCCGTGCCGGTCTGGATGGAGGCATCTTCTTTAGTATTATACATATTCTTCTCGCCGTCCATGGCATAGAGCGGGCGCTCGGCGGTGACCTTCACCTCCTGGAGGGTGGTGCCGCCCTTGAGGCGGATCTCCACGTTGTCCATGCTCTGCTGGAGCTCCAGCTTCTGCAGGTAGGTCTCGAAGCCCACGAACGAGGCCTGCAGGAGGTAGCTGCCTGCGGCGGCGTCCTCGATGCGGAAGCGGCCGTCGAAGTCGGTGGTCTCTCCGCGCATGAAGACGGTGTCCGCCACGCGCATCAGCGCCACGTTGACGAAGGGTATCGGCTCGCCCGTCCGGGCGTCGACCACACGGCCCTGAAGTTGCACATTCTGCCCTTTGGCAGCCCCACTCATCATAAATGCGGCAACCGCGATGATGGTAACAATTTTCTTTAAATCGATGTTTATCATATAGTTATTGTTGTTTTGTACTACTGTATTAGTCAACTAATACACTACAAAAGTAGTACAATAATTCTTACTACCAAAATATTTAACACATTTTAACATATACAACCACTCAACAACGCCCTTTTCGCTCCCCGATTCTCCCCCACCCTCCAGGCATCATCCAGGCATCATCCAGGCATCAACCAGGCATCCCCTCTGCATTATCTCTGCATAAATGCCTGCCGGGAGCAGGGTTGATATCTTTTTTGACCCCCGGGCAATAAAGCCCCGTATATGGCGTTATGGGTGGTGTGCTTAAATTAATATTATAATAGATACAAATTAAAAGAAATACAATGGAACAGACTTTAGGCAACAATTACGACCATCAGGCCACGGCGCGCTTCTTCCGCCGCTGGTGGAAGGTGCTGGTGGCGGTGGCGGTGGTGGCCGCGGTGGTATCGCTCGTGGTGGCCATGCTCATCAAACCCCTCTACAAGTCGAGCGCCGTCATCTTCCCCACCAACTCGAACCGCCTCTCGAAGGCCATCATGGACTACCACTACAGTCTGGATTTCATGGACTACGGCATCGAGCGCGACTGCGAGTATGCCATCCAGATACTCTCGTCGAAGCGCATGGAGCAGGCCGTCTGCGACCACTTCAACCTCATGGAGCACTACGGCTTCAGTCCCGACGAGGCGCATCCGCAGTTCAAGCTGTCGAAGCAGTACCGCAGCAACATCACGGTGAAGCGCACCGACTTCCTGGGTGTCGAGATCGGGGTGCTGGACCAGGATCCGCAGTGGGCGGCGGACATAGCCAACTACATGGCGGCGATGTACGACACACTGTGCCACGAGATCCATGCCGACCGCGCCGCCTCGGCCGCCGACGTGATGAACGGGGTGGTCAGCGCCATGGAACAGGAGATCGACTCGCTGGACAAGAGCAAAGCGGCGGGCGCGAAGTGGAAAGAGCAGCTGATCGCCGACAAATGCGAGCAGCTGGCCGACCTGCAGACCCGCGCCATGCAGACCAACGTGGACCGCTCGCTCGAGGTGAGCTATAAGTACCTGGTCGACAGCGCCACACCGGCCGACAAAAAGGCCTATCCCAAGCGCATGCTCATCGTACTGGGCGGCATGTTGGGCGCCGTGGTGGTGTGCATCTTCGGCCTGCTGGTGTTTGCCAAGAAAGAGGAAGAATAAGCGGTTGCCCTATAGGACCTATAGGACTTATAGGACCCATAGGACTTATAGCCCAAGACTAAAAAGGATGTTTAAGGAGCTGGTCATGAAGCACAGGGGCTTGCTGGCGGCGCTGCTGCTGACGGCGGTGTTCATCGCCGTCGAGGCGGTGGTGATGTACTGGCGCGGGCCGAGCGTGATGGTGCTGGTGCCGGTAGCGCTGCTGGTGGTATGGCTATTCTACGTGCGCCTCGAGACCGGCCTGCTGCTGATGGCCCTGCTCACCCCCTTCGCCGTCAATATGGACCTCATGCCGGGCATGGAGCTCTCGATGCCGGTGGAGCCCATGATGATCCTCTTCTCGGCCTTTTTCCTTTTCCGGGTGCTGGCCACGAGAGTGGGTAGTGGAAAGTGGATAGTGGGTAGCACACAGGATCAAGAGCTACCCACTACCCACTACCCACTACCCACTAATAGAACTTCTCTGTTGCGCCACCCCGTCACGCTGCTGCTGCTGGCCGGACTGGCCTGGTGGGTGGTGACCAGCTGCACGTCGCGCCTGCCGTGGGTGTCGTTCAAGTACCTCATCGCACGCCTGTGGTTCGTCATCCCCTTCTACTTCGCCGCGGCCCATTTCTTCCGCAACCGCGAACGGATTGTCCAGTTCTTCTGGGCCTACGCCATCGGCCTCGGCGTGGTCATCCTCATCGCCACCAGCAAGACGCTGGGCAACTTCAGCGACCTGCAGACCCTGCACCGCGTCATGCGGCCTTTCTACAACGACCACACGGCCTACGGCTGCGCCATCGCCCTGATGCTGCCGGCGGCGATGTACTTTTTAGTGGACAGTGGGAAGTGGATAGTGAGCGGCACTCGCAGAAAAGCAGTGGACTTCAGTGGACGTGCGCTACCCACTATCATCCTCGTTGCTCTGCTCTGTGTGGGCCTGTTCTTCAGCTACTGCCGCGCGGCGTGGATCAGCGTGGTGGCGGCGTTAGGCATCTATGTGCTTGTCCGCATGGGCATGAAAGTCAAATGGATGGTCGTCCTCTTCGGCCTCGGGGTGGGCATGTTCTTCGTCTACCAGAGCGACGTGCTCTACCGCTTGGGCAAGAACCATCAGGACAGCAGCTACACCCTGGCCGACCAGGTGAAGAGCATCTCCAACATCTCGACCGACGCCAGCAACGTGGAGCGCCTCAACCGCTGGGCCTCGGCCATGCGCTTGTGGAAGGAGAGCCCGGTGTTCGGCGTCGGGCCCGGCACCTACCAGTTCCTCTACGGCAGCTACCAGAAGAGTTACCAGCTCTCGACCATCAGCACCAACTCGGGCAACCTGGGCAACGCCCACAGCGAATACATCGGCCCCATGACCGAGCAGGGCCTGCCGGGCGTGCTGCTGGTGGCGGCCCTCTTCCTCACCACCTTCGCCACCGGCGTGCGCGTCTACCGCACCGCCAAGGATCCCGCCGTGGGACAGATGGCGCTGGCTTTCACGCTGAGCCTACTGACCTACTACGTCCACGGCGTCTTCAACAACTTCCTCGACACCGACAAGCTCTCCGTCCCCTTCTGGGCCTTCACGGCCGCCGTCGTGGCCCTCGACCTGCACAGCGAGAAGAAGGAAACCAAATGAGGAGGGCACTTGGCACCCATTACGCCTACACCGATGCGGAGGGGATGGTTACGGCAAAGGCTGTCTTCGACGAAGATCCAGGCCACAGCCGCCCGATTAAGCGCACCACAAGATTCACCTCCACGGCCTCGGGACATGCAGAATACGACACCTCCTTCAACCACCGGGACGGCACCGTCGGCATCACACCGGACAGGAAATAGACATCACTCGTCGCTGGTGGCGGAAATGAAACGACGGTAGGCGCTGAAGGTGTTGGCACGGGAGAGGAAGCCGAGGTAGTTGTTGTCGTCGTCCACGACCACCAGGTTGTAGCGGTTGCCGACGCGGAACTTCTCCACCACGTCGCTCAACGTGTCGCTGCTGCGCACCAGATCCCCCTCGCTCAGGGGGTGCATCAGGTCGTCCACCACCACCGTGTCGTACAATTCCGGACGGAAGATAATCTTACGCACGTCATCCAGGACAATGACACCCAGGAACTTGTCGTCGTCGCTCAGCACCGGGAAGACATTGCGGCGCGAATTCTGGATCGCGTCCACCAGGTCGCGCAGGTGATCGCCCGTACGGACGATGACGAAGTTGTTCTCGATCAGGCTTTTCATATTGAGCAGATGCCATGCCGAAGCATCCTTGTCGTGGGTGAGAAGGTCACCCTTGGCGGCCAGCTTGCGGGCATAAATCGAATGGTGCTCGAATGGCGAGACACACAGGTAGGTCACCGCCGAGGCCGTCAGCAGCGGCACCAGAAGCTCGTAGCCCCCCGTGATTTCGGCAATGAGGAAGGTGGCCATGAAGGGGGCGTGCATCACGCCCGTCATCACCGCCGCCATGCCCACCAGGGCGAAATTGGCCGTGTTCTGCTCCGGCAGGCCCAGCTGGTTGCCCAGCATCGCGATGAAATAGCCACTCAAGCCTCCGATGACCAGCGATGGGCCGAAGGTGCCGCCCACGCCACCGGAGCCGATCGTCGTCGCAGTGGCCACCGCCTTCAGCAGGATCAACGCCAGCAGGATGCCGATGGTGACCCACGCGTTGCCAGCCCACGAACCGTACAGCGTGCCGGCAAAGAGCGTGCCCGGATTGCCGTGCAGCAACTCCGTCAGCGAAGCATAACCCTCGCCGTAGAGCGGCGGGAAAAGCACCACCATCACGCCCAGAAGCAGACCGCCCAGAAGCATCCGCATCCAGGGGTTGCGGCGACGTGTGAACCACCCCTCGACGCGGTCGGTGACCCGAAGGAAATAGACCGACACCACAGCACAGAAGGCCCCCAGGACAACATAGAACGGCAGCTGCGACAGCGAGAACGTCTCGGCGACCGTGAATTTGAACTGCACATCCGTCCCCATCAGGAAGTAGGCCGTCGTGGATGCCGTCAGCGAGGCGATCAGCAACGGCAACGCCGTCGTCGCCGTCAGGTCGAACAGGAAGACCTCCAGCACAAACATGATGCCCGCGATCGGGGCCTTGAAGATGCCCGCGATCGCCCCTGCGGCGCCACAGCCCAGCAACAGGCGTACACTCTTGGGACTGAGGTGGAACAGACGTCCCACATTGCTTCCGATTGCAGAGCCTGTGGAGGCAATCGGCGCCTCGAGACCCACCGAACCGCCAAACGCCACCGTCAGCGTCGACGCCACCAGCGAAGTCCACATATTCTTCGCCGGCAGGCGCGACCGGTTGCGGCTGATGGCCAGCAACACACTCGGCAGGCCGTGTCCTATCTCGCCGCGCACCACATACTTCACAAACAAGATCGTCAACAGGATACCCGTCAGCGGGAGGAAGAAAATGATCAGCGACGACGACTCGTAAGGGAGCAGCGACGAGTCGGTCGACAGGCGCGACACCAAGGCACCGGCATAATGCACCAATGTCTTCAGCACCACCGCCGCCAGACCCGCCAGCAAGCCCACCACCACCGCCAGCAACAGCAGCATCGACTGCTCGCTCACATGGCGCAGACGCCATCGGAGAAACGATCTGTAGAACCTCATTTTTTCCAAAAAAATCGAGTGCAAAAATACGAAAAATATTTTAATTGCGTTAAATGTCCATAAAAATACTTTAAAAATGAAAAAATACACACTCATTATCGGAACCCTCGCCGCCGCGGCACTCACCTCGTGCGTGTCGCTCAGCGAGCACGACACGCTGCAGAACAAATACGATCAGGTGTCGCGCCAGTACAGCCTGACCCAGCAGGAGCTGCTCGAGCTCAAAGAGGAAAACGCCTCGCTGGCCCGACAGAACCAGTCCATGAACAACGAATTCACCGACCTCGCGCTGGCCAAGGCCGCCGCCGAATCGAGGGCCGACAGCCTCGGCCGCCGCATCGAGCAGATGACACAGCACTACGACACCACCATGGAGAACTACGTGCAGGAAGTCGCCGGCAAGAGCCGCGACCTGACCCGCGCCCAGAACCTCCTCACCGCCCGCACCAAGGAGCTGGGCGACAAGGAACGCGAACTGCAGGCCCGCCAGCAGGAACTGCAGGAGCAGCAGGAGCAGATCACCCTGCAGCAGGCCCAGATAGCCCAGCAGCAGAACGAATTCAAGACCCGCCAGACCGAGATGCTTGCCAAGCAGGCCGAACTGCTCGCCACCCAGAAGCAACTGGAGGAGCAGGAAGCACGCACCAAGGCCCAGCTCGAAGCCAAGGAGCGCGAGCTGGAGGCCGTGCGCAACTCCGTCACCAAGGCACTCACCGGCTTCACCGACAAAGGCCTCAAGGTTGAAACCAAAGACGGCAAAGTCTACGTCTCGATGGAGAACAAACTCCTCTTCCCCTCCGCCTCCTGGACCGTCTCCAAGGAGGGCGTCAACGCCATCAAGGAGCTGGCCAAGGTGCTTGAGCGCGACTCCTCGCTGAACATCATGGTCGAAGGCCACACCGACAACGACGCCTACCGCGGCTCTACCGCCGTCAAGGACAACTGGGACCTCAGCGTCATGCGCGCCACGGCCATCGTCAAGTTGCTCCTCCAGCACGGCAAAGGCATCAACCCCGCCCGCATCGAGGCCTGCGGCCATGGCGAGTTCGCACCCAAGGTGCCCAACACCAGCGCCGAGAACAAGGCCATCAACCGCCGCACCGAGATCATCCTCACCCCCAACCTCGACAAACTGCTCCAGGAGATGGGTCAATAACCGACCATTTCCCAAGCATGGATGCCACCCGACTACTTCGTCGACGGGTGAGAAATACACCGACAACGGCCGCCACAAATGGGCGGCCGTTGCCGTTTGAGGGGCGCACAGGGAGATGAAAAATTTTGTCAAACAGATGATATATGGGAATATTTTTGTATCTTTGCACGGATAAACGCGCGCGTACACAATTTGAACACGCACGCTATCAAATGAATAGAAATAAAACATACCATAAAAATGAAGAAAAACACCTTGAGTCGCATTGTCGTCCGTCTGTGTCTGGCGGCCCTGCCGCTGATGGGGCTGCCCGGCGCCAGCCAAGCCCAGCAGATGCAACTGGACCCGCTGCCGGTGCCGAGTGTCAGCGCCGACTCGCTGATGAAGCACATCGTCGAATTGTCGTCGGAGACCTACACGGGCCGCATGGCCGGCACCGAGGGGCACGAACGGGCGATGGCCTATGTGGAACGCGTGCTGGCGGGTTACGGCATGAGCGCCATGACGCGGCAGGAGTTCCCGATCGAGTGCAACGAGGTAGAGAACTGCAAGTTCAACATCTACGTCCCCGGCAGCAAGGAGCGTCGCTACTTCACGCTGGGCAATGAGTTCTGCTGTGCCGGCATGACCGGGCGCGGCTATGTCGACGCCCAGATGGTCTTCGTGGGTTACGGTGTGGACAACGGTATCTTCGACGAATACAAGGGGGTGGACGCCCAAGGCAAGATCGCGGTGGTGATGACGGGGACGCCGGCCTGGATGCCCTCGAGCGTGGGCGACCACTACACGCTGCTGCGCGACAAGGCACGGACCGCCGAGCGCCACGGCGCCATCGGACTGCTGGTGATCAACACCAGCCCCAGCTGTCTGTCCTACGAGCCGCAGAGCCGCATCTACTGCGGCGAGCTGCCCCACCTGGGCACCTTCCCCATCCTGCAGCTGACGATGGATTGCGGCCGCGAACTGCTGACCGACGAGGCCTGCAGCCTGGATTCCGCCATCCACGCCATCGATGGGCAGCGCACCTGCTCGTTCGCGCTGCTGAAGAAAGCCGAGGTCGACATCAACGCCCGCTACCGTTCGCGTGCCCGCACGGCTAATGTGCTGGGGCGCCTCGAGGGCAGCGACCGCGTGATGCGCCACGAGGTGATCGTGGTCGGAGCGTCGCTTGACGGTGCCGGCCTGCAGGGGGAGACGACCCTGTTTCCGGGAGCCGACATCAACGCCTCGGGCGTGGCAGCGGTGCTCGAAGTGGCACGCATCCTGAGTCAAAGCGGCTACAGCCCCAAGCGCAGCATACTCTTCGTCCTGTTCAGCGGCGGCGAGCAGCAGTGGCTGGGCTCGCGCGAATTCTTGGCGCAATACCCGAAGCTGCCGCGCGTGGAGGCCTTCCTCAACGTGCAGAACATCGGCAGCGGCGACAGCCTGCTGGTACTGGGCGACAACCGCTACCCCACACTGTGGGAGGTGTGCCACTCGCACGACACGGCCGTCAACCGGCGCTTCATGGCGGTGAACGCCGAGAAGACCAACCCGCGGGGCGACGCACGGGCCTTCGACCAGCGCCGCATCCCGTCGCTGGTGATCACCACCAAGGACGGCATGCACCACAACCATGTGAGTTCGGACATCTGGGAGAACATCGACCGCAGCATCCTGACCAAAGCATCGCAGCTGCTGCTGGAGACGACGGCCGAGCTGGCCGACGGACGCTACCAAGGCCGCAGTCCCAAGAGTAAAGGTAACCGATATTGATCAATAGACAACCAAAATGTGGTCTCTCTATAAGAAAGAACTATCCAGCTTTTTTGCGTCGCTCATAGGCTATCTGACGATAGCGGTGTTTTTAGTACTCACAGGATTGATGCTGTGGGTGTTGCGGAGCGACTTCAACATTCTCGACTACGGCTATGCCGGCATGGACGGCCTGTTCCTGATCGGGCCGTTCCTGTACCTGTTCCTGATTCCGGCCATCACCATGCGAATGCTGGCCGAGGAGCGCCGCACGGGCACCATCGAGATGCTCATGACGCGGCCACTGAGCGACTGGGGCATCGTGTGGGCCAAATTCCTGGCAGCCTGGACGCTGGTGCTCATCTCACTCCTGCCCACGCTGGTGTGCTACGCCAGCGTCTACGTCCTGGGCGACCCCGTGGGCAACATCGACACAGGCAGCGTGGCGGGCTCCTACCTGGGCCTGCTGATGCTGGGCGGCGCCTTTGTAGCCATCGGCCTGTTCTGCTCGTCGCTGACATCGAACCAGATCATTTCATTCATCCTGGCGGCCCTGTTCTGTGCGGTGGCCTATTTGGGATTCGAGAGCATCTACAACATGGGCATGCTGGGCGATGCCGACCTCTTTATCAAACGGTTGGGCGCACGTCACCACTATGAGAGCATCAGCCGCGGAGTGGTCGACTCGCGCGATGTGATCTACTTCATCTGCGTCATGGCCCTGTTCCTGATGGCCACACGCATGGTGCTGCAGAGCCGCAAATGGGGCGGCTGGGTCAAGCGCCGCAGCCTGCGCCAGAGCCAATGGATCGAGATGGGGGTCACGGTGGCCATCATCGTGGCGCTGAGCATCATCAGCAACTACCTCTACGTGCGTGCCGACCTGACGTCGGAGCGCCGCTACACCCTCAGCAAGGCCACCAAGCAGATGTTGAAGAAGATCGACGAGCCGGTGCTCTTCCGCGTCTACCTGGAGGGCGAATTCCCGGCCGACTTCAAACGCCTGCAGAACGAGACCAAGGAGATGCTCAACCAATTCCGCGCCTACAACAGCAATATCGAATACGAGTTTGTCAACCCCAACGAGTTCGAAAGCCGCGAGGAGCAGCAGGTCTTCTACCAGAAGCTGGCGCAGAAGGGCATACAACCCACACAGATACAGATGGCCACCTCCGGCGGCCGCACAACCCAGATCATCATACCTGCTGCCGATGTGTTTTTCCGCGGCCGCGAGACATCGGTGCAGCTGATCAACAACCAACGCTACGTGAGCGATGCCGACCTGCTGAACAACTCGATACAGAACCTCGAATACGTCCTCTCGAGCGCCATCCGGGCGCTGGCGCGTGGCGAGAAGCAGCAGATCGGATTCCTGCAGGGCCATGGAGAACTGACTGGGCCTGTGCTGTACGACGTGCAACGATCACTGCAGGAGACCTATAGCCTCGACTACGTCACCATCGACGGACAGATCCAGGCTCTCACGGCCCACCACCGCAGCAACTCCGACACGACGCAGTACGAGTTTTTCAACCTCTTCGACCTGCTGATCATCGCCAAGCCCACGCAACCTTTCAGCGAACAGGACCTCTACATCCTCGACCAGTACATCATGTATGGCGGCAAGGTGCTGTGGCTTGTCGACGCACTCGATGCCGACCTCGACAGTCTGGCGACCCAAGGCCAGATGATGGCCCTGCGCTACCCGCTGGGCATCGACGAGATGCTGTTCACCTACGGCGTGCGGCTCAACGCCAACCTGCTGATGGACATGCGCTGCCGCCCGATTCCGATACAGGTGGGCCTGGTCGGCGAGAAGCCTCAGTTCCGCTTCTGCCCGTGGTTCTACTTCCCCGAGATTGTACCCCTGTCGGAACATCCCATCGTGCGCAATCTGGACCTCCTCAAATCGGACTTTGTCGGAAGCATCGATCTGATCGACAACGACATTCGTAAGACCGTCCTGCTAACCACATCGGAGTACACACGGTCGAAGAACGCTCCCGCGATGGTCGATCTGGCTGAGGCGCAACAGGAGCCCGACCGGCGCCTCTTCACCGCCGGCCAGCAGCCGGTGGCGGTGCTCCTCGAAGGCCAGTTCCGGTCGGCCTGGCGCAACCGCCTCTCGCCCCACTTCACCTCGCAGGCCTCGATGGGATACCGCGAGCTGAGCGACGAGACCAAGATGATCGTCATCTCCGACGGCGACATGATCCGCAACCGTTACATGTCTGACGACGGTTCGGTGCTGCCACTCGGCTACGACTACTACACCCAGACACAATACGCCAACAAAGACTTCATCCTCAACGCGGTCAACTATCTGGTCGGCGACGAGGGGCTGATGGAGTCGCGTTCGCGTACCATCAAACTGCGCAAACTGGATGTGATGAAAATCCACGAACAGCGCACCCGTTACCAAGTCATCAACATCGTCTGTCCGCTGTTGCTGCTGGCCGCTGCCGGCGGTGTGATCACCCTTGTCAGACGTAGAAAATACAAATTCAAGAAATGAAGAAACGCAACCTTATCCTGATCATTCTGGCAGCCCTTGCCATCGTGGCCGCCTTGGTCATCGCCCTGCGCGGTTCGCGCAAATCCACATTCCCGCAAGACTACCACATCGAAGACACCTCGTCCATCACTCGTATCTTCCTGGCCGACAAGCAGAACTTCGAGGTCACTCTGAGCCGGTCGGCCGACTCGGTGTGGATGGTCGACAACCAATATGTGGCCAACCAGTCCATGGTCGACCTCCTGCTCGAGACCCTCAACACCATGCGCATCCGCCAGCAGGTCAACCGCAGCGCCGTGCCGACGGTCATCAAGGATCTCTCGGCCCGTGCCATCAAGGTGGAGGTCTACCAGCAGGTGCCTCTCATCAACTGGTTCGGAGGCAAGCTCAAGCTCTTCCCCCGTGAGCGCCTCACTGTCACCTACTTCGTTGGACGCGAGACACAGGACATGATGGCCTCCTACATCTTCCGCGAGGGCGACAAGGTGCCGTATGTCATCCATATCCCCGGCTTCCGCGGCTTCATCACGCCCCGCTTCATCACCGACCCGGTGAAATGGCGCAGCCACTCCATCGTCGACCTCGACGTCAAAGAAATCGAACGTGTCGAACTGCAGATTCCCGACCTGCCGACCGAAGGCTTCGCCATCCAGCGCGAGGGCGAGGGATTCTACCTCGAACTGGACGGTCACCGCCGCGCCGACGGCTTCGACACCGCCCGTGTGGCACAGATGCTCTCCAGCTTCACCAATCTCAACTTCGACGAGTTCGCCTCCATCGTACCCAACAGCTTCGCTGACACCTGCGTCAACCGCACCCCGCGCACCATCCTCCGCATCACCGACACCGCCGGTGCCACACATGAGATGCGCACCTATATCAAATACGAGAATCCCGACGACATCGCCGCCATGCCCGACCCCGAAATGTACGAGACCTTCGACATGGACCGCCTCTACGCCATCATCGACAACCGCGACACGGTGCTGATACAGTATTTCATCTTCGACAATATCCTGCAGCCAGCCTCCTACTTCCTCGGCCACGAAAAACAGCTGATCGCCCGATGAAACCCCTCATTCTCATCACCAACGACGACGGCTTTGCCGCCCACGGTCTCCGTGCCCTCGACGAGGTGGCTATGGAGTTTGGCGATGTGGTAGTGATGGCCCCTGAGCAGAACTCATCGGGCAAGAGCCACAGCATCACCACCGGTCGGCCGCTTCGCGTGCGCGAAATCAAGCAGGACGAAGGCCTGTCGGTCTATGCCTGCGATGGCACTCCGGTCGATTGCGTCAAGTTGGCCACCGAATACTTCTGTCCCCGCACGCCCGACCTGGTGCTCAGCGGCATCAACCACGGCAGCAACAGCTCGATCAACATCCTGTACAGCGGCACCATGGGTGCCGTAATCGAAGCCACCGCGCTGGGACTGAACGCCATCGGGTTCTCGCTGCTCAACCACAACCCTGAAGCCGACTTCGAACCCTCGCGCCACATCGTCCGGCACATCATCGCCCAGGTGCTCACCCATGGTTTGCCCCCCGATGTGTCGCTCAACGTGAACATCCCACGACTCGAACGGTCTCAAATCAAGGGAATCCGCATCTGCCACGAGGCCAAAGCCCAATGGCAAGACAGCTTTGAGAAGCGCATCGACCCCCTCGGGCGCCCCTACTGGTGGCTCACCGGCAAGTTCATCTGCCAAGACCCTCCCGAGTCCAGCGACGAATGGGCTCTCGCCCACGGCTACGTCTCCGTCGTCCCCATCCATCCCGACTTCACACATTATCAGGCCATCGACCAACTCAAACACCTCGAACTGCAATGAAACGCTTTTTCACACAGGACAAAGTGGTGGTGGGTCTCGTGGCGGGCCTGGCATCCGAGCTGGCGCTGAGCCTTCTTCTGGCCGCCGTGCTGCTCGTCGGTGGCTGGGGCATCGAGGGGCACCAACGCTGGTTTGCCGCCATGTTCATCCCCCCTCTACTATTGTTACGCGCCTACGCCAAGGGCCGTCAACATCCCGTCGTCACCAAGACGTTGGCATCAGTGCTCTTCGTCACCTTCGTTGCCTTCATGTTCTACCTGTTCCACAACCATTTGATTGTCCTCAAATAGAATGAAGTACTACCTCATAGCCGGTGAAGCCTCGGGCGACCTCCATGGCGCCCATCTGGTGCGGGCATTAAAAGCCAAGGACCCGCAGGCTGAATTCCGCTATTGGGGTGGCGACGACATGGCCGACGCAATCGGACACGCCCCCGTGCGCCACATACGCGACCTCGCCATCATGGGCTTCGTCGAGGTCCTGGCCCACCTCGGCACCGTACTGGGCAACATCGCCTTCTGCAAACGCGACATACTCGACTACCAACCTGACGTCGTGGTAGGCATCGACTATCCTGGATTCAACCTCAAGATCGAGCAATGGGCCCACCGACAGGGCTTCAAAACCGTCCACTACATTTCGCCCAACCTCTGGGCCTGGAAGAAAGGACGCATCCGCGGCATGAAGCAGAACCTCGACCTGCTCTGCTACATCCTCCCCTTTGAAGAACATTTCTTTGCCGAGAACGGAATGGCACAGGCCCTCTATGTTGGCCACCCCCTGCTTGACGCAGTGGATGACAAAGTGCGCCAACCCCGTCTGCGCCGCGACAAACCCGTCATCGCCCTGCTTCCCGGCAGCCGACGCCAGGAACTGAAGCACAACCTACCCCTGATGGCGCACCTCGCCGCCCAGCATCCCGAGTTCCACTTCATCGTGGCTGGCATGAGCCTGCTCGGCGAATCAATCTACCACGAGTACCTTCCCGCCGACGACAACATCGAGGTGGTCTTCGACCAGACCTACCCCCTGCTGGCCGATGCCCATGCCGCCGTCGTCTGCTCCGGCACCGCCACCCTCGAGGCTGCCCTCTTCAACGTGCCACAGGTGGTCTGCTACCGCGCCAACCCCATCTCCATCGCCATCGCCAAAGCCATCGTCAGCCGCCGCATACGCTACATCTCGCTGGTCAACCTCATCGCCGACCACACCGTCGTCACCGAGCTCATCCAGCAGGACTTCAATGCCGCACGGCTTGAAAAAGAGTTCCGGCTGATCGCCTGCGACGAGGCCAACCGCCACCGCATCTTCAACCAATACGCCTCGCTGCGCACCCAACTCGGCGGCCCCGGCGCCAGCGACCGCACCGCACAAGCCATCATCGACCTCCTCAAATGAAACGCCTTCTGCTCATACTCCTGCTCCTGCTCTCCGCCTCCAGCGCCCTTGCCGACCGCGTGCGCGTGCGCCTCTTTTCGGGCAACAAGATCAACAGCCTCAACGTCTCCTTCGACCTCGGCAACTACAACCTCTATGCCGACGGCGACCAGCTCCTCGAAGCCATGGTCGGCGAAGGTCGCTCCGTTCATATCCGCCCCGACGGCGGCATGCTGCATGTCAGCGTCAACGAGGACGACTACGGCACCTTTGCCACCATCCAACTCATGGCCACCGACACCGCCTGCATCCTCTGCATCAACCCCGAAGGCTGCAAGCAACGCACCTACGAGGGCAACCTCGAAGTGTCGCTCCTCAAGAACGGCACCCTGCAACTCGTCAACGACGTCGAATTCGAAACCTACATCGCCGGCGTCGTCCAGAGCGAAATCTACGGCTCCAACAGCGACATCTTCCGCATCCAGGCCATCATCAGCCGCACCTGGGCCCTGCGCAACATGAAAAAGCACGCCGCCGACGGCTACAACTTCTGCGACTACGTCCACTGCCAGGCCTACCAGAACCGCTGCATCCGCCCCGACATCATGATCGGCGCCGTCCTCAGCAGCGGACAGACCCTCGTCGACGCCGACGGCCGTCTCATCGAAACTCCCTTCCATTCCAACTCCGGCGGCCAGACCGCCAACTCCGAGGACGTCTGGCGCTCCGCTCTCCCCTACCTCCGCTCCGTCCAGGACACCTTCTCCTACCGCATGCGTCAGAGCGACTGGGTCAAAACCATCAGCATCGACCGCTGGCTCTCCTACTTCCGCAAAACCCACAAGATCAACGTCGACGACAGCGCCAACCGCGACTCTCTCCTCCACTTCACCCAAGAGAGCCGCAAAGTGCGACTCCTCGGCGTCCCCCTCACACGCATCCGCTCCGACTTCCAGCTCAAATCCACCTTCTTCAGCATCACCGTCGACAGCGTCACACGCTCCGTCATCCTCCACGGACACGGCTTCGGCCACGGCGTCGGCCTCAGCCAGGAAGGCACCATCCGCATGGTCGGCCTCGGCTACTCCTACGACAGCATCCTCCGCCACTACTACACCGGCGCCTTCATCCACCAAGACCCCGCCGCCAACCCCGCCTACGTCCAGAACTACGCCTCCCAGCTCGCCCGCATCATCGAAGAGGACAAAAACAAAAAGACCCAGGTGCATTCCAAAAAAGACGACTGGCTCGGCCGACTCTTCCGACTCCGCGACCGCGAGGAACGCGAAGAAGTCTACATCGAAGAAGAGCAGAACAACGAACAAGACTGGCAATACGAATGGTAACCCAAAACATATAAAAACGATGAAAAAAGCAATCATACCCCTCCTCCTCAGCCTCCTCCTCGGCGCTGCCCACGCCCAGGTCAACTGGCACACCGTCGACCAGGCCGCCAGCGCCAAGATAGGCAGCCGCCTCTACTTCGTCGACTTCTACACCTCCTGGTGCGGCTACTGCAAGAAAATGGACCGCGAAACCTTCAGCGACCCCACCGTCGCCAAAATCCTCAACCGCTACTTCTACCCCGTCAAATTCGACGCCGAAAGCCAGCAACCCGTCAAATGGTTCGGCCAGACCTACAGCCCCGCCTCCCAAGGACGCAACCGCCAGCACCAGTTCGCCCGCGGCATCCAGGGCTACCCAACCTTCGGCCTCTACCGCGCCGACGGCTCCAAACTCCAGGCCATCCCCGGATTCTACAACGCACGCGAATTCCAAATCGTGCTCTGGTACTTCGCCAGCGGCGACTGCGACCGCTACCCCTTCGAACGCTACCGCCAGATCTTCGACAAGGAAATCCGACCCGCAATGGAACAACAACTTAAATAACAAAACCATGGGACTCTTCAGCCGTAAAGACAAAAACGCCGACCGCCAGACCCTCGACAACGGTCTGGCCAAAACCAAAGAGAGCTTCTTCCAGAAACTCACCAAATCCATCCTCGGCAAAAGCACCGTCGACGACGACGTGCTCGACAACCTTGAGGAAACCCTCATCTCCTCCGACGTGGGCGTCGAAACCACCCTCAAGGTCATCGACCAGCTGCAGAAACGCATCCAACGCGACAAATACATCTCCACCTCCGAACTCAACTCCATCCTCCGCGCCGAAATCGCCCAGCTGCTCCGTCAACCGCAGAGCAACTTCCCCGCCTCCTTCGACGCCCCGCTGCCCCACACCCCCTATGTCATCCTCGTCGTCGGCGTCAACGGCGTCGGCAAAACCACCACCATCGCCAAACTCGCCTACCGCTACAAGCAGGCCGGCCGCTCCGTCATCCTCGGCGCCGCCGACACCTTCCGCGCCGCCGCCGTCGAACAGCTCCAGCTCTGGGCCGACCGCGTCGGCGTGCCCATCGTCTCCCAGGGCATGGGCGCCGACCCCGCCTCCGTGGCCTACGACACCCTCCAGAGCGCCATCGCACGACAGGCCGACGTCGTCATCATCGACACCGCCGGACGACTGCACAACAAGGTGGGCCTGATGAACGAACTGGGCAAAATACGCAAGGTCATGCAGAAGCTGCTGCCCGAAGCACCCCACGAAGTGCTCCTCGTCCTCGACGCCTCCACCGGCCAGAACGCCGTCGAACAGGCCCGACAATTCACTCAGGCCACCGACGTCAACGCACTCGCACTCACCAAACTCGACGGCACCGCCAAAGGCGGCGTCATCATCGCCATCTCCGACCAATTCCAAGTCCCCGTCCGCTACATCGGCCTCGGCGAACAAATGACCGACCTACAGATATTCAACCCCGAACAATTCGTCGACAGCCTCTTCGACTAAACACTGAACACTAATCACTGAACACTTGAAAATCAACATCATCACCCTCGGCTGCTCCAAAAACACCGTCGACAGCGAGAACCTGGCGGCCGCACTCACCGCCAGCGGCCACACCGTCCACTTCGACCGCCAGCGCAACGACTGCGACACCATCATCGTCAACACCTGCGGCTTCATCGGCGACGCCAAGGAGGAAAGCATCAACACCATCCTGCAGCAGATCGCCGTCAAGACCCGCGGCCGCCGGCCGCGACGCCTCATCGTATGCGGCTGCCTCGTCGAGCGCTACCGAGACCAACTCGCCGCCGAAATGCCCGAAGTCGACCACTGGTTTGGTGTCCACGAATGGGAGAAAATCGTTACTGAATGTGGGAATGCGTCAATGTGGGAATGTGGAAGTGCTGACGCGCCAGCCACTAACGCATTAACGCAATTACACAATAACACACAACCCACTACCCACTCCACACTACCCTCCCCTCGCCCCCTCTCCACACCCTCCCACTACGCCTACCTCAAAATCGCCGAAGGCTGCAACCGCAGCTGCTCCTACTGCGCTATACCCCTCATCCGCGGCGCACACCGCTCGCGCCCCATCGACGACATCGTCGCCGAAGCCAAAGCGCTGGTGGCCAAGGGCGTCAAGGAACTCATCGTCATCAGCCAGGACACCACCTACTACGGCCTCGACCTCTACCGCCGACGCGCGCTCGGACAACTCCTCAACCGACTCGCCGACGAAAGCGGCGCCCCCTGGATCCGCCTCCACTACACCTACCCCTCCTCATTCCCCGAGGACGCCATCGACGCCATCGCCAGCCACCCTAACATCTGCAACTACATCGACATCCCCCTCCAGCACATCAACTCACGCATCCTCAGCTCCATGCAGCGCGGCATCGACCGCGAGGGCACACTCCGCCTCCTCCGCACCTTCCGCCATCGCCTCCCCGACGCCGCCATCCGCACCACACTCATCGTCGGCTACCCAGGCGAAACCGAAGCCGAATTCGAAGAACTGAAGCAGTTTGTGCGCACCGCGCGCTTCGACCGCATGGGATGCTTCGCCTACAGCCCCGAGGAGGGCACCCCAGCCGAACCACTCGGCGACCCAGTGCCCGACGAAGTCAAGCAACAGCGCGTCAGCGACCTCATGGCCATCCAGGAACAGATCTCCCTCGAAAAAAACCAGGCCCGCATCGGCCGCACCTACCGCTGCCTTGTGGACAGAATCGAAGCCGACACCCTCGTCGCACGCACCGAATACGACAGTCCCGAGGTGGACGACGAGGTGCTAATCCCCGCCGCCGGGACCGTCTGCACGCCCCGTCCGGGCGACTTCGTCGACGTCTGCATCACCGACGCCGCCGAGCACGACCTCATGGGCCGTCTCGTCACGCCCAATGGGCTCAAGTAGCGACGATTGCAGTTCGGCACCCTCCTCACCCTGCCTTATGACACCGGCGTAGAGCGAATCGCTCCAGCGGCCGTCCTCGCTCATCGACATCAAATACACCTGCGCCTCATATCCAGCGAAATAGCCGGGCATCAGGAGCGAGATATGCTTTTGATACCGATAGACCGGAGCCGAGAGGAAACCCTTCCCGCAACCAGGCACATAGACATAGAGGTAGACATAGTCGAGGCTGCGGCCCCCGCCCGGCTTGAAACTGACCGACAGCACGTTGTCGTCCGCCCAGACCGCCTCCCTCAGCTCCACCGGCGGCACATCGCCCATGCTGAGGCGTAAAGCACTGTAATCCACCGTTAAGCGTCCATCCTCGACACCGAACGCCGACTGGTTGACCTTCACAAACAGATTGTACGACGTCATGCCCGCCTCGCGCGCCAGCATGGTCATCGACTTGACCACCGCCTGCCGCATCCGGGCCGCCAGCTGCACCTCCTGCTTGAACAACTCGCGGTGTTCCACCTGCGCCTCGGTGCGCGGATTGCGCGCCATCGGATTGTGCGCCCGCAGGCACCACTTGCCATTCCACATATATCCCACCGCGGGGCCCAGCTTCCCGCTGAAACCACCCATATAACTGCCTGATTGCTTTGCCATAACGTAAGATTTTACAATTATTTTCCACTTATTATAACGTTATCCCCTCCATATTATTGCCTACTCGAGTAATTTTTAATAAAAAGAGGATAAGGAGAGGAGTAGGAGTTGAGTAAGAGGTGGTGATACGGAAATACTGGTTTACAGCCGCTTTGTGCCGACCCAAATCGGGGCAAAACGGCCTTCTCGACCAAAACCTCTAACCGAAAGATCCGAAAGAGAACGTGAATTGTCGTGAATGGAACGTTAGTTATCGTGAATAACCTTTGCGACGGTTGCCTGTCACCCCTCCCCCAGCCCTGTAAGGGCGCCAGAACTTAGCCGTGGGCGTGAGCCCACGGTATGGAGCGAGCATAATTTGAGCCCCGTAGGGGCGGCACATTCCGACGGTTTGTGTCGCCCCCGCGGGGCTCCGAAAGATTATCGTAGGCTCACACCCACGACCACAGTTTGCCTCTACCTTATCACCACCACGCGTCGGGCTGGATAGGCACCAATCTTAATCATATAGGTGCCGCTGGCGGGAGCGTCGAACCGCAGCGGCGTCCCCTCATCGCGCCGTGTGGCCAGCACACGGCCCGTCACGTCGTATAGCGTCACTGAGTTGCCCTCTGCACCCTCCACCACTATCTGCCCGTGGCTGGAGTATACCTTGGCATTCAGTGTTTCCACGTCGCCAATTCCCTCCTCGGTGATATATACCGTGTCGTGGATAATGATGGTATCGTGCAGCCACACGGTATCATACTCCGTCAGCCAAAGCGTGTCGATCAGGGCTACAGTGTCGTAGATATAGTTATCTATAGTGTCATACACTGTATTAGTGATGGTGTCAAACTGTGTCACCGTCAGCGTGTCTAACACTATCGTCGTATCGTGAACTGCATAAGGCACATCTATATAAGTGGTGTCATACACCGGTACATATTCAGTCACTGTCAGGGTATCGGTGATTATTGTAGTGTCATGCACCGGCACATACTCCGTCAGTGTCAGTGTGTCAGTTAGCGTTATTGTATCATAAATATATCGATCAACCAACAGGGTGTCAAAAATCACCACGGTTCCTGTGTCGTGGATGTAGTGGTTGACTATCATTGTATCCACTACCACCGTGGTGTCATGTACCGCATACGGTACATCAACAAAGACGGTGTCGCTTACGACCGTCGAATCATGTACATACACGTTGACAAACGTCGTGTCGTGAACTGGCACATACTCTGTCACCGTGTCGGTCACGATGATGGTATCATGCACATATACATTCACGTAGACGGTATCATTTACGGCGGTCGAGTCCTGCCCCGTCGAGCCACCCGATGCCAGTGTGAAGTAACCCACAAGGATGGTGTCGGCCGACAGCGTGAATACGCGCGGGTTGTCGGTGTTACCGTCGCTCCAGTGGTCGAACTGATACCCGCTGGCCGGCACTGCGTTGATTACGGCTGTCGGGGCCTGGCAGTTGGGCTGCGTAAGCACGTTCACTTGTCCCATCGTGGAATCCGCTGTCATTACAGAGAAAGTATAGCCCGTCATCTCGATGAAATTGGAGAAATACGACCACCGCGAATAATACGACAACTGGCTACCGCAGGGGATATGTACTGGTATGGTAGACTCAACACCTGCAAACGGCGTCCCCGCAAGCTGCGGTGCCACAACTGCAAGTGACGTAATTTCGGTAAGGTTACTGCAGTTTTGGAAAGCATCATTGCTGATGGAGGTAACATTGTCTCCTATCACAACAGTAGCCAACTTGTTGTGAGGGAATGCCGCCGGTATGTCGGCGCTGCAGTTATAACTCAGGTACACAAGGGTGTCGCCGGAGAAGGGAGTTATTACAACACCACCGTAAGGATGTGTTAAATTGCTGATGGTGGCGAGCGAGCGCCCCACGGTAAGGGAATCCAACCCACAATAAGCAAATGCGCCGAAGCCGATGTGGGTCACCGAGTTGGGGATGGTAACGGAGGTCAGGCCGCTACAATTCCCAAAAGCAACATCGCCGATGGAGACGACTCCGTCGCCGATAGTGACAGAGGTCAGGCCGCTGCAATTATAGAAGGATTCGGCGCCAATAAAGGAAACTCCGTCTGGAATGACAACGGAGGTCAGACCGCTGATGCTATTGAAAGCGTATGGTTTTATTTCTGTCACTTCGTCGGGGATCACAACATCTGTAATTGGAGACCCACCTATCATTAGGTTATGAGAATAACTAACAGGATTGGATGACGCATTACCAAATGATATGTTGCACCATCCGGCTATTGTACCATTATATATCGTAGATGTAAGGCCGCTGCAACCAGAGAAGGCGAAGGATCCGATGCTGGTCACCGAGTTGGGAATGGTGAGGGTGCCTGTCAGGCCGCTGCAACCAGAGAAGGCGGAGGATCCGATGCTGGTCACCGAGTCAGGAATGGTAATGGATGTCAAACTGCTGCATTCAGAGAAAGCATACTTCCCAATGCTTTTAACTCTTTCGGGGAGTATGACGGACTCCAGATTGCTTATATCACAGAAAGCAGAATCACCAATGGTATCTACAATAGAGGGAACTGCCAAAATACTGTCACTGCCAAGATATCTTATCAAACAATGCTTGGTGCTGTCGAAATAGAGGAAATCCCCCTCCAGATAGCCATTCATGCTGTAGGCACCCCATCGAGCCCCCGTGGCAGAACCGTAGTATTCTATATGAGGGACATGATAAAAAGCATCTTGACCAATAGATGGAACATAATCGGAGATGGTGACAGAGGTTAATCCCGTACAATTATAGAAAGCTCTCTTTCCGATGGAAGCAAAGGCATTTTCCTCAAAAATGAGGGAAGTCAAACTACTGCAGTTGGAGAAAGCATTGTCGTCGATGGAAAAGGCTTCTTCCCCAATTACAACAGTTGTTAATTTGTCGTGAGGAAATGCCGCTGAAATATTGGCACTACAATCATAATAGAGGTACACCAAAGTATCTCCTGCAAAAGCATTGCTTCCAATAGAGGTGAAGGAACCTCCAATGGCAAGGGAATCCAGACCGCAGTTTGAGAAAGCAGAATCGCCAATAGAGGAAGTGGAGAGGATCAAGGAGGTCAACCCTCTACAATTATAGAAAGCAGAATTACCGATAGAGGAAGTATGGAGAGTCAAGGTGGTCAACCTACTACAATTATAGAAGGCGTTGTCGCCGATGGAGGTAATGTATCTCGAAGTAATGGATGTCAACCCAATGCAATTATAGAAGGCAGCGTCGTCGATGGAGACGGCGTAGCCCAACGTAACTGATGTCAACCTGAAACAATCACGGAAGGCTTGCACGCCCAAAGAGACTCTATCGGGAATAACGATGGAAGTCAATCCAGTACAACCTTTAAATGCGCCATAGCCGATAGAGGTAATACTGTTGCCAATGGTAACGGAAGTCAGATAAGTATCGTAATAGAATGCCTCATTGTCGATGGATGTAACTGAGTCTCCAATAACAACGGTAGCCAATTTGTTATGCGGGAAAGCTGCTGGAATATTGGCGTTGCAGTTGTAGTTCAGGTACACAAGGGTGTCATACATGAATGCATCGGTTCCGATGGTGGTGAGCGAATGCCCCACGGTAAGGGAATCCAAACGGCAATTATAGAAGGCTTGGTCGCCGATGGATGTGACTCTGTTGGGAATGGTGACGGAATTCAGGCTACTGCAACCATAGAAAGCATAGTTGCCGATGGTGGTTACGCTGTCGGGGATAGTGACGGAGGTAAGGCCGCTGCAACTGGCGAAGGTACCCCAGTTGATGCTAGTAACTGAGTTGGGGATGATGATGGAGGTCAGTCCGCTGCAACCAGCGAAGGCGCCGTTGCCGATGATGGTCACTGAGTTGGGAATAGTGAGTGTGCCAGTCAGGCCGCTGCAATCTTGGAAGGCAGATTCGCCGATGGTTGTGACGCCGTCGGGGATGGTGACAGAGGTTAGACCACTACAACCGGAAAATGCCGAATTACCGATAGTGGTAACAGAGTCCCCAATTACAACGGTAGTCAGTTTATTGCGTGGAAAAGCTGCCGGTATGTTGGCATTGCAGTTGTAGTTCAAGTACACAAGGGTATCATACTTGAACGCATTGGTTCCGATTGTGGTGAGCGAGCGTCCTACGGTTAGCGAATCCAACCGACAATTATAGAAGGCTTGGTTGCCGATGGAGGTGACACCGTCGGGGATGGTGACAGAAGTCAGGCCACTGCAATACCGGAAGGCATACTCTTCAATACTGGTTACCGAGTTGGGGATAGTAATGAAGGTCAGGCCGCTACAGCCGGAGAATGCAGAACTGCCAATGGTATCTACGGTAGAGGGAATTGACACAATGCTATCGCTGCCAATATAAACAATCAAATAATGCTTTGTACTATCTGAAAAAATGAAATCGCCATCTGTATAACCATTCAAGATGTATGCTCCCCATTTAGCACCTGTAGCACTACCATGATATTCTATTTGCCGAACATGATAAAAAGCATTTTGACCAATAGAAGTGACACCGACAGGGATGATGACAAGAGCCAAGCTGCTGCAATTATAGAAGGCTTGGTTGCCGATGGTAGTGACCCCGTCGCCGATGGCGACAGAGGTCAGTCCGCTACAACCGGAAAATGCCGAACTGCCGATAGAGGTGACGGAATCCCCAATTATAACGGTAGTCAATTTATTGTGTGGGAAAGCCGCTGGTATGTTGGCGTTGCAGTTGTAGTTCAGGTACACAAGGGTATCATACTTAAAAGCATCTGTTCCAATAGTGGTGAGCGAGCTTCCCACGGTTAGAGAATCCAACCGACAATTATAAAAAGCTTGGCTGCCGATGGAGGTGACACCGTCGGGGATGGTGACGGAGGTCAGGCCGCTGCAATTATAGAAGGCTTGGTTGCCGATGGAGGTAACCCCGTCGGGAATGGTGACAGAGGTCAGGCCACTGCAATTATAGAAGGCTTGGTTGCCGATGACAATAACCGAGTTGGGGATGGTGACGGAAGTCAGGCTGCTGCAACCAGAGAAAGAACTATTGCCGAGGGAGGTGACTCCGTTGCCAATGGTGATGGAAGTGAGACCGCTGCATCCGGAAAAGGCCGAACTACCGATGGAGGTGACAGAATTCCCTATCACAACGGTAGTCAATTTATTGTGAGGAAAGGACGCCGGTATGTTGGCATTGCAGTTGTAGTTCAAGTACACAAGGGTATCATACTTAAAAGCATCTGTTCCAATAGTGGTGAGCGAGCTTCCCACGGTTAGAGAATCCAACCGACAATCATAAAAGGCTTGGTTACCGATGGAGGTAACCCCGTCGGGAATGGTGATAGAGGTCAGGCCGTTGCATCCATAGAAAGCAGAATTTCCGATGCTGGTCACCGAGTCGGGGATGGTGACGGAGGTCAGGCCGCTGCAACCAGAGAAGGCACTATTGCCGATGGAGGTGACACCGTCGGGGATGGTGACGGAAGTCAGGCTTGTACAGTTTTGGAAGGCTGAGCCTCCGATGGAAGTGACAGTAGACGGTATTGTAACCTCTGTCCCGCTACCAATATAAGCCAACAGTGTTGTCATGGTATTGTCTGCATACACGAAACCACATTCTGTATAGCCATTCATGATATCTGCACCCCAGGGACTTCCTGTAGCATTACCATAGTATTCTATATAATGGACACCCGAGAATGCATATTGACCAATAGAAGTGACACCGTCAGGAATAGTGACGCGGGCCAGGCCACTGCAACCTGAGAATGCTGAGTAGCCAATGAAGGTGACACCGTCGGGGATGGTGACGGAAGTCAGACCACTACACTGAAGAAAAGCATAAGAGCCGATGGAGGTGACAGGACGGAAAACACCGTTACACATGATACTATCGGGGATGACTAGGGTACCCGTGGGCTTGAGGTAGCCATTCCAACTTCCATAATCTCCAGGACATATGATGGTGATGGTCTGATCATTGATGTTGTAGTTGTAGTATATTTTATTGTTCCCCGGCAGGGTCACATAACCGGAGTATGCCCACAGATGCGAAACGAAAGTTGTCAACAAAGCAAGAACAGTAAAAAAAGTGAATGTTTTTTTCATGTTGTTTATTGTTTTTATGTTAATACTTCCATCGATAAACACATAAAAAAGCGCGGGAACAACTTTCTTGCTTATCCCGCTGATAGAGGCTCTCGCATTGCCTGTTAGTATGGAATAAGCAATGCCGAAGCCCACGCTGTGCACGTATACTGCGGACACGGCACGCCGTGTCCCTACAATGTGCATCCCATGGACATTGAACATTGCGCTATTGCGATACTAACTTGAACTTGCGAGATTCCTATCAGCCGCAGACAAACGCCGTTACAACGTCTTTCTTATATGTCCTGCCGCTTCCCGCGGGACATTGTCCCGCCCGCTTGTCCCATCGCTCTCGAAGGGCTTCGGCGGTGCGGAAACGACGCTGCAAAAGTACGAATATTTATCGAACTGGCAAAAAATAATTTGTCTCCGCAGGAAAACATGCGGAGGTGACAGGGGGAAGATGAGGGCGTGAGAGGCTTTTTTTTGGGGGGGGGGAGGAGGCTTATGGTCTTTAGGGTCTTTAAAGTCTTTAAGGTCCTTAAGGTTTTTAGGGTCGTTATTTTGAAATGCGAAGATACGAACTTTTTTGCAGAGGGTATTTTTTTTTCCCAGAGGGGGCGCAGTGTCGGTTTTTTTTCGTACTTTTGCACCCGGTTTTGGTCGCCCCGCGAGGGGCGCCAAGAGGGAATCAGGTGCAAATCCTGAGCAGTCCCGCTGCTGTGAGTCTCAATAGGTTGCACCTCCATCAAGCCACTGTACACCGCCATAGGTGCATGGGAAGGCGGAGGCGCACGAGGCAAGCCAGAAGACCTGCCAAAGCCGTTATATTTTAGTAAAGCCCTCGAGGAAAGGACTAAGGAATGAGCATTATATTGTATCGTATCGTAAAGTTTATCGTCGGCCGGCGCCTGAAGACGGCGGCCATCACGCTCGGCTTGGTATGCTCTGGGGCTTTCTTTTCCCGTGCCAACGCACAAGACACCATACAACTGCTGGAGGAGGTGCAGGTGAGCGGCCAGCGCACGCCGGCCACCCTGCGCACAGCGGCACCGACCCAGGTGCTGGACGCCGCCCAAATCGAACAGCAGGGCTTCCTGCAGCTGAGCGACGCCGTGCGCCAGATGGCGGGCGTCACCCTGAAGGACTACGGCGGTGTGGGCGGCATGAAGACCGTCTCGGCCCGCGGGCTGGGCAGCCAGTTCTCTGCCGTGACCCTCGACGGCGTGGTGGTGGACAACGCCCAGAACGGACAGGTCGACCTCAGCCGCTACCTGCTCGGCAACGCCGCCTACGTCAGCTTCAGCCAGGGCCAGCAGCAGTCGCCCCTGCTCTCGGCCCGCGCCTACGCCGCCGGCAACGTGCTCAACCTCGAGACCGCCGAGCCACAGTTCTTCCTGCTCGAACGCACCAACCTGAAGGTGGGCATGGAGATGGGCTCCTTCGGAATGCTGTCACCCAGCGCCCTCTGGGAGCAACGTTGGAACCGCAAGCTGAAGACAAGCCTGTGGGTCAACTGGCTGCAGAGCGACGGCGACTACCCCTTCACACTCTATTACACCGCCTCGCACAGCGACAGCAGCAGCCGCGAACACCGCCTGCATTCGGCGATGCACCAGCTGACGGCCGACGGCAACCTCTTCTACACCCCCGGCCACGGACAGACACTGACAGCCAAGATCCATGTGATGGACGGCATGCACCAACTGCCGGGCCATGTGCGCCTTTACAGCCAGGAGACCTCGGGCCAAAGCACCGCCGAGCGGATGGCACTGGCGCAAGCCAAATGGCGTCTCGAGCGGCCACGCTGGCGCCTGCAGGTGTTGGGCAAAGGGCAATACAGCTACGACCGCTTCGAGGACAGTGCCGCCAACACGTCGACGGGCTACATGATGAACGACTACCGCCAGCACGAGGCCTACCTCAGCGCCAGCGGCGAATGGGAGGCCCTGCCGTGGCTGACGATGAGCGCCGCCGCCGACGGCGACGCAAGCCACCTGCGGAGCAACCTGGGGCAGCGCAACGACGTGGAACGGACCGCGCTGATGGGCGTGGTGGCCGCACGCATACACCACGGCCCATGGGAGGCACGTGCCAACCTACTGGCCACCAGTAGTGTGGACCACGTCGGCGACCTCGACACACTGCCCACCTACCGCCGCCTGACGCCCTACGCCGCCGTCACCTACACCCCGATTACAGGGCTCACCATACGCTACTTCTACAAAGAGACCTACCGCGTGCCCAACTTCAGCGAACTGTACTTCTTCCAGTCGCTGCCGCGCAACCTGCGGCCCGAGCGCGCCCGCCAGCACAACGTGGGCATCACCTTCGCCAACAACACGTTGAGCCTTACGGCCGACGCCTTCATGAACCGGGTGCAGGACAAGATCATGGCCCGTCCCGGACAGAACATGTTCTACTGGAGCATGGAAAACCTGGGTCAGGTGCATATCCTCGGAGCCGACCTGACCGCCAACATACACTGGCAGGCGGTAGACATACAACTGAACTACAGCTATCTGCACGCCGTGGACAAGAGCGACCCCGAGTCGAAACTCTACGGCCACCAGATCCGCTACACGCCGCGCCACAGCGGCGGCGGAAACCTGCGCTGGGAGAACCGGTGGGTCAACCTCGGAGCTACGGCGATGGTGGTGGGCGAACGCTATGCCTACCCGCAGAACAATGCCGACAACCGACTGCCGGCCTACTGTGATCTGGGCATCAGCGCCGACCGGCGCTTCGACCTGCGGTGGGGCTCGATGCGGGTGCAGGTGCAGGTACTCAACCTGCTGGACACACAATACGAAGTGGTTCAGTACTATCCCATGATGGGGAGAAACTACAGACTGTCAATCATGTATGAATTTTAAAACAGAGAAACAGACAATACGATGAAACACCTCAACCTCACGACAATGATTCTCATGGCCGTCGCCACGATGATGCTTACGGCCTGCGAACCCGAAAACGAACCCACCCCGACCGTCGACCCGAACGGCATCGTCGCCGAAGCCGAGCAGCCGCACCTGATGGTGCTGAGCGAAGGCACTTGGGGCGGCAACAACGCCTCGCTGGCCTGGCTCGACTTGGCGAAGGGCGAACTGACGACCGACTGGTTCAGCACCCAGAACGGACGCGGACTGGGCGATGTGGCGCAAGACCTGATTATCTATGGATCGAAAGCCTACGCCACCGTATGGCAGTCGAACAGCCTGGAGGTGATCGATACCGCCACAGGCGTCAGCCGACGCGTCGACCTCGGCAACCGCGGGCCGCGCTACATCGCCGCCGACGGAGGCAAGCTCTACATCACCTGCTACAAGCCGCACAGCGTCATCCGTATCGACACCGCCACCCTCGAAATCGAGGCCACCTGCGAACTGGGCGACTACAACCCCGAGGGAATCGCCGTGGTGGGCAACAAACTGCTGGTCGCCAGCTCGAACGTCAGCGACGAGCAGGGCAACTACAGCTACGACAACCACGTATACCTTCTGAACATTGCCTCCTTCAGCGTCTTAGGCAAGATCGAGGTGGGCTGCAACCCACAGAAGGTGATGGCCGTGGGCCAATGGACTGCGGTGGTGAACAGCTGGGGCGATTACGCCGGCCAGCCGGCCAGCGTCGCCTTCATCGACGATGCGATGCAGGTCACCATGCTGGAGCAAGAGCTGACCAACATGACGGTGGCCAACAGCCACATCTACGGCTACTACACCGAGTGGGCAGCCGACTATTCAAGCAAGACCACCCGCTTCATCAAGATCGACACCGCCACGCACAACGTCACTCCGATACTGACGGATGTGGACGTCAACGCCTATGCCATCGGCGTGCATCCCGTCAGCGGCAACATCTATATCGCCGACGACGGCAACTACACAGCCAACGGCGACCTGTACAGCTACACCCCCGACGGCAAACTGCGTTGGAAGCGTGAGGTCGGCATGCTGCCGTCGAAAGTCGTATTCTATTGATTATCGCTGCGTAGCGATATAATCGAGCACCTTGCGCTTGTCTGCGCTGAAGGTAAGTACATCGACCGTGCGATAGTAGTTGGCGGGGTCGAGGCAATAGCCGTAGGCATACTTGAGAAAATCGACCTGCGAGTTGCTGAAGTCGATGGTTTCGGCCAGACGGGCGATCTGCAGCGAGGTGAGGTGGGCCGAGGCAACGAGCACCTTGCCCAGTGCCAGACGGTCATTGTCGAACGACTTGGCTCTCATCTGTACCAACATCGAGTCGAGCCCCTCGTCGCTGACCAGGAGCACCTTGACCGGCTCGGGAGCAGCGGACTGCGGGGCCGGCGCCATCTCCAAGGCCGCCCGTTGCGTCAGGCGCTGGGCCTCCTCGCGCAGGGCCTTTTTCTCGTCGGCATCGGCCCTGTTACGGGCTGCCGTGTAGAGGTACAACTGCTCGAGGCGCGAGTCGTAGTTGACATTGACAGTGACCATCTTCTCATTGGGACGCAACTGGAGCACGGCGGCTTTCTCGACAGGGCGTTTCAGGACCACCACCACCTCGTGGGTTTGGTCGCTGACTTCGTTGACCAACACCCTGCTCAATGCAAGCCGGTTCTGCAGGTTGCCGTCGATGTAGACATTAAAAGCCTCGCCGTGTTGCGAGGCAAAGGTGATGCTGTAGTGGACCGGAGGGGGCGTCACACCCACAGCAGGAGCATTGTTCTGTGCCGTCGCCATGCCGGCGAAAGCCATCAAGAGAAATGCCAGAACGATCCGTCTCATGCCGTCCTACCCTTTCTTCTCCCTGAAGGCCATCGTGTCGATCCACCGTCCCTCCTCGCCCTTCAGCGCCATGGCAAACTCGTCGAACGAGCGGTGTTCCATGTAGATAACGTTGTAGACATCGCCCACGTTGTTGATGAAGTGGGCATCGCTGTCGGTGATGAAATTGAAGCGTTTGAGGTAGGCGAACTTCTTGACGATCTCGTCGCGGGTGATGAACTTGTTGATTTCCAACCCATCGGCACGCAAGTCGGGCGGAACGAAACCCAACTGGCTGGTCAGACTGGTGGTACCCTTGTTGACATGGGCCGGAACAAAGAGGCCACCGACGCGATGCACCTCGTCGTACAGGCCGTCGATATCCACGTCGATGGCATTGAGCAGATGATAGGGTTCCTCGCCGACAATCTCTTCGTTCTCATCGACAATAAGCTGATACCCAAAACGATCCTCGTCGTTGGGAATGGGCGGCAGATGCTTGTCGAGAAACTCCTGGAAGGCATCTAACTGGGCGTCGTCCCTGAAGAAACAGAGACAGTGGGCCTCCTCCTGGCTGGTCACCTCGACACCGCCGAGGACGAAGAGCCCCTTCTGCTTGCCAATCCGTTGGGTCACCTTGACCTGACGGGTGGTGTTATGGTCGCTGATGGCAATCATGTCGAGGCCACGTTCAAGCGCCCGGTCCACAATGGCTGTGGGCGACATCTCCAAGTCGCCACACGGTGAGAGGACCGTGTGGATATGGAGATCGGCTTTGAACGGGCTGAGCATCAGTGGCTGGTTACTGGTTCAACAGCTGGTAGATCTTGCCCACGGTTTCGTAGGTCTGCATCTCGGTGCTGAGGAAGGGGATTCCCTCCTCGTTGCTCTGTTCTACAGTGTCCTCGCTGGCGGTGAGGCCTTTGACCAGAATGACACAGGCCAACTCCTTGAGCGAGGCGATGGCCATCACATTCTTGTGGGTCTGAAGGGTCACCCAGACGTTGCCCATCTCGGCATTGCCCATCACGTCGCTCAGCAGGTCGCTGACATAGCATCCGTCGATATCGCGGTCGAGACCGTTCGCGCCGCTAAGGACCTTGAGGTTCAGTTTTTCAACAAGTTCTTTGACTTTCATATACGGTAAATGTGTTTGTTTTTAAAGAGGTTTTGTGATGGTCGTGAGGCGGGCAGCGTCGCTGATATAGGACGTGGCGCAAAGGCCGCCCTGATTGTAGAAACCGGCGTAGACCTTCTCGGGATTCTTCTTGGCCAACTCCTGAACGTAATCGTCCATCTTCTTGGCGATGGGCAGTTGCTTCTCCTTGCGGAGCTGCATCGCCGCGATCACCGCCTTGTACAAGATGGGAACCGCCTGGTCGAAATAGCTGCACAGCATGTTTTCGTCCTTCTGGTCCTTGTCGGAGAATTCATTCTTCCACAACGTATTGCACTGAATGTCAGCTTCCTCGTACATCGTGTTGATTCGCTTTTCAACAGCGTTGTACTCGTCCATCAACTGCCTGTACGTCTTGTCATTGGACAAATATTCAGCCGTGCGGAGATAGCGATCCTGCAACTCGGAAGCAAACTTGACGCTCATCTCTTTCTGTTCCTCCTCGCTCATAGCGTCGAACTGCTCCTGCGTAATCCCGAACTCTTTGAGCAACTGCTCGTCGTAGTTGTAGACAGTGCCCTGTTTCGAGCCGCTCATGGTGACAGCATAGCCGGATGCCGAAGCCGCAACCATTTTGGTCAAGAAGGCCGTGGTGGGGTTGGCAAGCATCTTGAGGGTGCGAGGCTTGGCGCGGTTGCTTTCACACAGGTATTCAGCCACCTGCTGTTCATTCGGCAACTGGGGCACCATCCCCATCACCTCCTCCGCCGTGGGCATACGGCGCTCCTTCTCCTCGCTCGGCGGCGCCTGCGCCGGCTTGGCGGATTCGTTGTTCAGCCCCAAGGCATCCTCCATTTTCTTCTCGACGGTCTGCTCCACCTTCTTCTTGATGGCACGACCCACGAGGTTGCCAATCTGGGCCTGTGAACTCAGCACCACGCCCACCATCATCGCCAATACAAATAATCTTTTCATGATTTAGAATATTTAATTAATTATTTTGTACGAAAACTTTCCAAATCAGCCTCCGTGAAGTGCATCACATAGTAGGCCTTGGCGCAGACATCCTCCTCCGTCATGCGGACATAGACATTGGCGCTCTTGGCAAAGAGGTCGGCGTAACGGCTTGCATCGTCCATGATGAGCAGGCTCATAATCAGTTCCGCCGTCATGTCGTAGAGTCGACGAGCCAGGAAGTCATGTACCTCCTGATTGCCCTGCTCCTTGACATAATTCACAGCCTTCTCGTACAGATCCACCAGCGGGGCGATACGAGCCTTCAACGGCTTCATCTCGTCGCTCACCTCGCTCTGCATCATATCCTTGATCACCTGCAGATAGGTGCCGTTGGTGACATAGCGGATGGCTGCCACCACCTGCAGCTGGGTGGTACCCTCATAGATGCTGAAGATGCGCGCATCGCGGTAGAGGCGCTGGCTCTTGTATTCCATGATGAATCCCGAACCGCCGTGGATAGAGATGGCATCGTAGGCATTCTGCGAGGCATACTCGGAGTTCATACCCTTGGCCAACGGAGTGAAGGCGTCGGCCAACTTGCTGTACTGCTTCATCTCCGTGCGCTCTTCAGGTGTGAGTTTGCGGAAGCGGGCGATGTCCTCGAGGCTCTTGTAGATGTCCACGTAGCGCGAGGTGCAGTAGAGCAACGAACGCCCGGCATCGAGCTTGGCTTTCATGCGGCTCAGCATGTCGTAGACGGCCGGGAAGTTGATGATTTTCTCGCCGAACTGGGCACGCTCGCGGGCATAGGCCAGTCCTTCGTTGTAGGCCTCCTGCTCCACGCCCACGCTCTGGGCGGCGATGCCCAGACGGGCGCCGTTCATCAGGGCCATGACATATTTGATCAAGCCCAGCTTGCGGTCGCCGCAGAGCTCGGCCTTGGCATTCTTGTAGGTCAGCTCGCAGGTGGGCGAACCGTGGATACCCAGCTTATGCTCGATGTGACGGACATCGACGCCACCGTTGCGCTTGTCGTAGATGAACATCGACAGGCCACGGCCGTCCTTGGTGCCTTCCTCCGAACGGGCCAGCACCAGGTGGATGTCGGAGTCGCCGTTGGTGATGAAGCGCTTGACGCCGTTGAGGCGCCAGCACTGCTCCTTCTCGTCATAGGTGGCCTTGAGCATCACACGCTGCAGGTCGCTGCCGGCATCGGGCTCGGTGAGGTCCATGCTCATCGTCTCGCCCTTGCAGATGCGGGGAATGTATTTCTCGCGCTGCTCGTCGCTGCCGAACTCGTAGAGGGTGTCGATACAGCTCTGCAGACTCCAGATGTTTTGGAATCCGGCATCGGCAGCACTGATCACCTCGCTCATCATGCTGAACACCGTGCTCGGGAGGTTCAATCCGCCATAACGGCGCGGCATGCTCACACCGTAGAGGCCCGCCTTGCGGGTGACATCGAGATTCTCGAAGGTCTTCGACGCATAGATCATGCGGCCGTTCTCCAGATGCGGACCTTCCAGGTCGACACTCTCCGAATTGGGCTCGATGGTGTTGGCTGCCACATCGCCCGTGATGTCCAGTATGCGACGGTAGTTCTCGATGGCATCCTCATGATCCACAGGAGCATAGTCGTACTCAGCGGCATCTTTAAAGTTGTCTTCTTTCAGCTCTACGAGCCGTTTCATCAAAGGATGGTTCAGATGAAAATCGATTTCCGGATGATCGGTATAGTAATTTGCCATTTTTACTTGCTGTTCTGTTTGTAATACTTAATCAGTTTCGGGACCACCTCTTCGACCGTGCCGGTGATGACATAGTCGGCGATCTTGTTGATCGGCGCCTCGGGGTCGCTGTTGATGCTGATGATGATGCCGCTGTCCTGCATGCCGGCGATGTGCTGGATCTGTCCGCTGATGCCGCAGGCGATGTAGACCTTCGGGTGTACGGTGACGCCCGTCTGTCCGATCTGGCGGTCGTTGTCGATCCATCCGGCATCCACAGCGGCACGGCTGCCGCCCACCTCGCCATGAAGCACCTTGGCAAGCTCAAACAGGCTGTCGAAGCCTTCCTTGCTGCCCACGCCGTAGCCGCCGGCCACGACAATCGGAGCCCCCTTGAGGTTGTGCTTGGCGGCCTCCACATGGTGGTCCAGCACCTTGACCACAAAGGCCTCGGGCCCCACATACTTACCCACCTCGGGATAGACCACCTCCTTGCGGCAGGCGCCCTCATACACAGCCTTCTGCATCACGCCGCTGCGCACCGTGGCCATCTGGGGACGATGGTCGGGGTTGACGATCGTCGCCACGATGTTGCCACCGAAGGCGGGACGGATCTGATAGAGCAGGTTCTCATACACCTTGCCCGTCTTCTTGTCCTCGTAGGGGCCGATCTCCAACTGCGTGCAGTCGGCCGTCAGACCGCTGGTGAGGCTCGACGAGACGCGCGGACCCAGGTCGCGGCCGATCACCGTGGCGCCCATGAGGCATATCTGCGGCTGCTCCTCCTTGAAGAGGTTCACCACGATGTCGGTATGCGGCGCCGAGGTGTAGGGGAAGAGGCCGGGAGCGTCGAAGACAAAGAGTTTGTCGACGCCGTAGGGCAGTATCTGTTCCTCCACTTTGCCCTTGATGCCGGTGCCAATGACGATGGCATGGAGTTCGACATTAAGCTCGTTAGCCAGTTTGCGGCCCTTGGTCAGCAGCTCCTGCGAGACTTCGCGCACCTCCGTGCCCTCAATTTCAATATATACAAAAACGTTATTCATACTTTCTATTGTGTTATTGTGTTATCGCGTTAATGTGTCAGTGGCTGGCGCATCAGCACTAACGCTTTTACACATTAACGCACTCACGCATTATCCAATGATTTTGTCATTCAGCAGCTCCTGGATGAGGCTGTTGATGTTCTCGTCGCTGCCGTCCATGGTCTTGCTCTCCTTGGCTTGGAAGGCAATGCTCTGCACCTCCTTGACCTTGGTGGGCGAGCCACTCATGCCGCACTGTGCGGGGTCGCCGTCCACATCGGCCACGCTCCACTGCGTCAGCGTCAGCTCCGGACGCTGGGCACGCAGGGCCTTGCGCGGATCGTCGTCGGCCACCTCGAGCGGGCAGGCAGCATACTTGTACTTCATCACCAACTTGGCATTGGCCGGACGGCACTCGGCGGCCGACCCGTTGACGGTCACCACCAGCGGCAGCGGGGCCTCCACCACCTCCACACCACCGTCGATCATGCGGCGGATGGTGGCCTTGCCGTTCTCCACCTTGAGGATATCCTCGGCGTAGGTCACCTGATTCAGGCCCAACTTCTGAGCCACCTGCGGCCCCACCTGGGCCGTGTCGCCGTCGATGGCCTGACGGCCGCCGATCACCAGGTCCACATCGCCGATCTTCTTGATGGCGGTGGCCAGGGCATAACTCGTTGCCAACGTGTCGGCACCGGCAAACAGGCGGTCGGTGAGCAACCAGCCGGTATCGGCGCCGCGGAAGAGGCCCTCGCGGATGATTTCGCCGGCACGCGGCGGTCCCATGGTGAGCAGTCCGACAGTGGTGCCGGGATTCTGTTCCTTTATCCGGAGCGCCTGCTCCAAGGCATTTAAATCTTCGGGGTTAAAAATAGCAGGCAGCGCGGCACGGTTCACCGTACCCTCGGCCGTCATAGCATCCTTGCCAACATTGCGAGTATCAGGAACTTGCTTGGCAAGTACAACAATCTTCAAACTCATATTCTATACATTTATTAAAATGCAAAAATACGTTAATTCCCCGACATGACCAAAAAAAAGTGACCCCAGCGTCCTATTTTAACATTTTGCACGTGCCTGCATAAAATCTATCAGACGCAATCATAATCACCACCAGGCAGTAGATAAAAATACCCATCGACATCTCTACCCCAGCTTCACCACAACTCAACTCCTACTCAAGTAAGGGATGAGTAGGAGTTGAGTAGGAGATGAGTAAGAGTTGA
>CAMNIH010000001.1 GCA_946540365.1 uncultured Bacteroidales bacterium | reverse complement strand
ACGGCGACGTGTGGGTCTACGCCGACCGCGAGACGGTGCGCTGCGGCAACATCAAAGACGGCTTTGCGGTGCAATACGCCGTCAAGAAAGGCTACACGGTGGCCGTCATCAGCGGTGCCACATCGGCCAGCATCGACAACCGCATGGCCATGCTGGGCGTGGAGCAGTGCTACACCGGCTGCGGCGACAAGATACAGACCTACGAGAAATTCCTGGCCGTCAACCACCTGCGCGACGAGGAGGTGCTCTGCATGGGCGACGACCTGCCCGACTACCCGATACTGCGGCGCGCCGGCGTCAGCACCTGTCCGGCCGATGCCGCCGTGGAGATCAAGGAGATGGTGGACTACGTCTCGCACTTCGCGGGCGGCCACGGGTGTGTGCGCGACGTCATCGAGCAGGTGCTTCGCCTTCACGGCAAATGGTTCCACCCTGACGCAGTGGTATGGTAGGCCGACGGCTCATACCGACACTGCTTCTGCTGGCAATGGCGCTGCCCTTGCAGGCGCAGAACTATGGCACGGGCGACACCGTCACGGAGTACCCCAACAAGGGGACCTTCTACCACGACATGTTCGAAGGTCGCAAAACCGCCAGCGGCGAGGTGTTCGACCAGAACAAATTCACCGCCGCACACTGGCGCATCAAGCTGGGCACCTACGTCATGGTCACCAACCGCAACAACGGACGGCAGGTGATTGTCAAGGTCAACGACCGCTGCCCCAAACGGGGCGTGCTCGACATGAGCCACCGCGCTGCCAACGCCATCGGTATCAAAGGAATGCAACCCGTCACGGTGCGCATACTGCCCCCCGGCTACGAGGAGCGGTGGAGCGCCCAGGAGACGCTTTTCGACTCGGTGTCGTCGCGACGCTACAGGAACGTCGGCAAAAGCCAGACGCCGCCCGAGGCCCCCACGGCCAAACCGACGGCCACGGCGCCGATCCTCGACCCCGGCAAAGAGGTCGACCACGGCAACTACAACCTGTTTCTCGGGATCGCCGCATCGCACAGCGAGGTGTACAGCCAGACCCGCCGACTGCCGGCGGCCTACCGCGACCGCGTGCGTGTGGAGACGCTCGAAGGGAGCGACAGCCTGCGCATCACCCTCGATGTGCAATTCACAAAAAAGCAGGCCGACCAGCTGGCACACAGCCTGCGAAACACCTTCCCGTGGGTGAAAGTGATATACTCAGATTAAAAATTTTTAAACTTTTTTTTGCCATTTAAATAAATATTGCTATTTTTGCAAAGTTAAATCCAACCCCCAATACGGGGTGCGGGTTTGATTAAACAGAGGTATAATAGATTAAAAACCAAGCCATTGTGGCGATAACGCATAGACACAGAACCCCACGTTGGACTCGAAAAACGGCGTCATTTTTCGTTTTAATGACACTATTTTTGTCTGTTGCCAATGCTCAAAACGAGGGTCAGTACACACATTTCATGTTCAACCAGCTAAGCTACAACCCCGCTTATGCCGGTAGCCAGGGAGCGCTGTCGCTCTCCCTGCTGTACAACAACCAGTGGATGGGGCTGAACCTGCAGGCTCCGATGCCCGGAATGGAAGCCGGATCGACCCCGTTGAACTATCTTGCGTCATTCGACATGCCCGTCACCTTCCTGCATGGCGGCATCGGCCTGCTCTTCAACTCAGAGAGCATCGGCTACCACCAGAACACCACCATCAACCTCGACTACGCCTTCCGCATCTATTGGGGCCGCGGCAACCTGGCTGCCGGTGTGGAAGTAAACCTGTACAACTTCTCATTCAACACCGAAAACCTGATCGGTATCGACGGCTACACCGGCGATCCGACGAACCCCACCTCGGGCGTCAACGACCCCGCCGTCAGCGGGCAGCATGTGTCGGAGTTCATGTTCGACCTCGGAACCGGCGTCTACTATCAGGTGCCGGGCGAATACTACCTCAGCCTGTCGGTGAAGAACCTATTGGGCTCGCACAGCGAGGCGCTGGCCTGGAAGAATGCCCGCACGCTGTACCTGATGGCTGGCTATGAGTACGCCTTCCCGTTCAACCCCTCGTTCAAACTGAAGCCCAACATCATGGCCAAGACGGCCGACTTCTCGATATTCCAAGCCGAGGCGTCGCTGCTGCTCGACTACGAGAGCGCCTTCTGGGGCGGTCTGAGCTACCGCCTGGGCGACGCATTCGCCTTCCTGGCCGGCATCAACTGGAACTTCTCCAACCTCAACTGGCTGCGCATCGGCGTCGCCTACGACATGACCACATCGAAACTGGGCTACCTCAAACCCGGACGCAGTATGGGATCGCTGGAGATGTTCCTCAACGGCACCTTCCGCATCATCAGCCCGCAACGGCCGCCGACGGTGTCGAGAACCACACGATTCCTATTATAATAAAGGATAATTATTAATAAAAAGGAAACTTTTTTGAATAAAATACGTTTTAGAAAATAAAAATAGATAAAAATATGAAGAGACTTGTTTTCATCCTTGCCGCCTCGGCCGTGCTGCTCTACAGCTGCAAATCGTCCAACAATGGCGAACTGGTCGGAGTGAATGACCGTCCCTACTTCGAAGACATTGACCTGAAGGGCATGGTGTTTGTCAACCAGGGCAACTACACGATGGGCGCTGGCGTACAGAACGTCACCTACGGCGAGACCTCGCAGCCGCGCAAGATGCAGATTGGCTCGTTCTTCATGGACGAGACCGAGATCACGAATAACGAGTATCGCCAGTTTGTGTATGCCGTGCGCGATTCCGTGGCACGCCGCATCCTGGGTGAAGCCGGTATCGATGGTTTCCTGGTGGAGGAAGACCAGTATGGCGAACCGCTGGATCCCCCCATCCTGAACTACAAGACCAATATCGACTACGCCGATGCCGACGTGCGCCAGGCTCTGATCGACGGTGGGTACTACCTCATCGACATCAACCACCGCCGCGTTGTCGACGTGTCGAAGCTGAACTATGAATACTATTATATCGACTACGCCGATGTGGCCAAGAAAGAGAACGGCGTGGCCAGCAAGAACGAGCACCGCGGCACCTCGTTTGCCGTCCGTCCCAAAGGCCTGAACAACCGTTCCAGCCAGATTCAGCGCGAGTATATCAACGTCTATCCCGACACCCTGTGCTGGGTCCACGACTACACCTACTCGATGAACGAGGACTACACCCGCAGCTACTTCTCCTCGCCGGCCTACGACAACTATCCCGTGGTGGGTGTCAGCTGGCGCCAGGCTAAGGCATTCTGCGTATGGCGCAGCAACATGCTGAACCAATACCTTGAGAGCATCGACTACTCGACCCTCAACGACTTCCGTCTGCCCACCGAGAGCGAATGGGAGTTTGCCGCCCGTGGTGGCATCGCCGCCCAGAGCTATCCCTGGGGTGGTCCCTATGTGCGCAACCCGAATGGTTGCTTCCTGGCCAACTATGAGCCGCTGCGCGGCGCCTACGACGACGATGGCGGTGTGAAGACCTTGATGGTTGGACACTATGCCCCGAACGACTACGGCCTGTACGACATGGCGGGCAACGTCAGCGAGTGGTGCCTCGACGCCTACAACGAATCGACCTACATCATCTCCAACGCCGTCACCCCCTACTACAACTACGACGCCAAGGATGACGACCCGCTGGCCATGAAACGCAAAGTGATACGTGGCGGCAGCTGGAAGGACCAGAAGTACTTCATCCAGGTGCAGACCCGCAGCTACGAATTCATGGATACCGCCAAGAGCTATATCGGTTTCCGCTGCGTGCAGCCCTACCTGGGACGCGTGAAGGGCGACAACCTCCGCACCGCCAGCAACGTTGCCAACTAACAGCATAAACAGCCAATCACACAGCAAGCAAGTAACACATTATAAGCAAACACAAAAAAACAGAGAATTATGAGCTTCATAGACAACCTCGTCCGCAGCAAAACGTACAAAACCTTCATGGGCTACCTCTATGGTTGGGGTGCAGCCGTCGTTATTATCGGTGCTCTGTTCAAAATCATGCACTGGCCGGGTGCCAACATCATGCTGATTGCCGGTATGGGTACCGAGACCGTCATCTTCTTCCTCTCGGCTTTCGAACCGCCTCACAAAGAGTGGGACTGGAGCTTGGTATATCCCGAACTGGCCGGCATGATCGACGAGAATCCCATTGAGGCTTCGGTCGACGAGAATGGCAACCCGATGGACATCAGCCTGCCCGTCAGCAAAGATCCCCTCAGCGCCAAGCTGGACAAGATGCTGGAAGACGCCAATATCAGCCCCGAACTGATCGACCGCCTGGGTCAGGGCATGCAGAATCTGGCCGACAGTGCCAACTCGATGAACAACATGGCCAATGTAACCGCCGCCACCGACAAGTTTGTCAGCAATATGGACGGTGTCGCCGGCCAGGCCGGAAAGCTGCTTGAGAGCATGCAAGGTGCCCCCGAGGCCATCTCCACCCTGTCCACCATCTACCGCGAGACCGCCGAGTCGCTGGGTGGCGAGGTCAGCTATGTGGAAGAGATGAAGAAGATGTCCGCCAGCCTGAGCAGCATCAACGCCATGTACGAGATGCAAATCAACAACGCCTCCACGCAGATGAACCTGAACAAGGAGTTCGAGGAGAAGATGTCCACCATGCTGACCAACTTCACGGATTCCGCCGACGGTATCATGAAGTACAAAGAGCAGGTTGACGCTTTGACGCGCAAGGTGGCTGAACTCAACAACGTCTACGGCAACATGTTGGCCGCCATGCAGACCCGTATCTAATCCCTCAACACGTGTCTAACTAAACCTCAACGTGTAACCAAAAGAAAGGAATAGACAATGGGTGCAACAAACTGTCCGGAAACCCCGAGACAAAAGATGATTACGATGATGTACCTCGTGTACACCGCCATGCTTGCTCTCAATGTGTCGGCGCAGGTGGTTGACGGTTTCAAAACCGTCGGCTCGGCAATGACCAAGAGCAACGAAAACCTACAGATAAAACTCGACGACACATACGCCAACTTCGAGAGCGCGCTCAAGAACAGCAAGGACAAGGTTCAGGATGACTACAACAAAGCACAGGAGGTGCGCCGTCTGTCGGCCGAGATGGGCAACTATATCGACAGCCTCGAATATGTCCTGATGGCCAAAGTCAGCTCCACCGCCGAGATCCATCCTGACATCGAGAACCCCAAAGTGAGCTATAAAATGAGCGTCGTCAACGCCGACGGCTCGCCCAACTTCGACAGCATCAAAAAGGCGATCGACCTGGCCGGTTTCCGTTGGCTCAAGATGGACGAACTGCACGAAAGTACGAACCTGTTTGCCGCCGAGAAGGCAGGAAAGGGTCCCGAACTGAAAGCAAAGATCATCGAGTACAAACGCAAGATCAAGGAAATCCTTGGAGAGGACTCCTCCAGTGTCAATATCGCATTGAACGTCGAGAACAAGGTGCTCGACCCCGACAACAACCCGCAGGAGTGGGAGGTCGTCAACTTCAACGAGGTGGTCTCCGGTTCTGCATTGGTCACGCTGACCCGCCTGAAGGCTGAGACCATGAATGCCGAGTTCGATGCAGTGAACACTCTCTACAAGCATGTGAGCAAGGGAGACTTCTCGTTCGACCAGATCGCGATGATCTCGCGTCCCAAATCGACCTACATCATTCAAGGCGGTGTCTACGAGACCGATATCAACGTCGCCGCATACGACTCCAAACAGCATTTCACAGCCACCGTCAACGGTCAGCAGCTCAACTCGACCGACAGCGGATCGGTGCATTACCGTACGGTCTGCAATACACTTGGCGCACAGCGTGTGGTGGGTACGGCCTACGTCACCAACCCTGACGGCGGTGTCAAGGAGTATCCTATCAGCGACAACTACTTCGTGGCCAAGCCTGTGGCTGTGGTGTCACTCGACAACATGCAGGTGATGTACGCCGGCATCGAGAACCCGTTTACAGCTTCTGTTCCCGGCGTTGACGGACGCAGCGTGAAGGTGTCCATCATCGAAGGCAACGGAAAACTGACCGCGGGCGACGGCGAGGGCAAGTACAACATCACTCCTGCCAACGGCTGCAAGAAGATTGTGCTTGGCGTGGATGCTGTCGTCGACAAGAAAACGTCCCGCATGGGCGCTCCGGTCTTCAAGGTGAAGGCCATTCCCAATCCCACCATCACCGTCGGTGGATTCACCACCGGTGCCAAGGTGGCCCGCTCGGTACTTGCTTCCGGTGTACAGGTCATCGCCCGTCCTCAGGAAGGATTTGAGTTCAAGATCCCAAAAGGAAGTATCCGTGTGATGAGTCTGGAAGTTTTTGTCGGCAGCAAACAGTTCAACATGAACGGCAACTCCTTCGAGCCGGACGTGCTGAGTGCCATCAAGAAAGCCAACCGCGGCGACAAAGTATATGTCGATGCCAAAGTCATGATGCCTGACGGTGTCCCCCGGACGAGCAGCTGTGTCTTGACAATTAATAAGTAACCTCCTATCGAAAACTAAAAATAAGACAATATGAAAAAGGTTTTGTTAAGCATCCTGGCAGTTGTAGCACTTGCTATGACAACCCATGCACAAAGCATCATCGATGCCGAAGACGGAAGCAACCCCAACGACTTCTACCAGAAAGGGATTGTGGTTGGCAAACGTGCCATGCCTCAGCCTTTCCTGCGCGAAAGCGATGTCGTGTGGAAGATGCTTGTGTTCCGCCATATAGACCTGAACGAGAACTTCAACCAGTTCTTCTACTATCCCATCGAACAAGGCAAGAACGAGCAGGGACGCATCAACCTGGTCAACCTCATCATGAATGCCGCCGCCAACGGCGAATTCGACGTCTATGAGGACGACGACATGAAAGTGCCTCAGGAATGGAGCAAAGCCCTGGCCAACCTGCAGGGCCGTCAGCTCAAGGTGCGCTATGGCGAAGAGGACGAATTCGGCGACCAGGAGGTCTTCAACGACACCATTGCCGTCGACTTCGACCCTGCCACGGCACGCTTGATAAAACTCAAAGAGTACTGGTACATCGACAAGCAGGACTCGCGCCAGAAAGTGCGCATCACCGGCTTAGCCTTCCGCTTCTCGAAGGAGCTGCTCCGCTCGGGCGAAAGCGAGGAGATTGCCGAATGGAGCTTCTGGGTGCCCATGAACGACATGCGGGTGCGCCAGGTGCTGGTCAATGCCAACGCCTATGACGAGCACAACGATGTGGCAGAACGTTCCTACGACGACATCTTCATACAGCGTTACTTCGAGAGTTATGTGACTCGCGAGAGCAACAAGTACAACCGCGAGATTACCGATTATCTCACCGGCGAGGATGCCATCCTGGAGTCGCAGTCGATAGAAGACAAGATTTTCGACATCGAAAACGATATGTGGGAATACTAAACAATCCCAACAGAACAAGCAAGGGAGTTAGAAGTTAGGAGACCGCTCCTAAACATCTAACTCCTTTTTTAGCATCATGGGTAAAAGGACAATAATCTCGGTAATGCTCGTACTGCTGTGGGCTGTGCCGTCAGTGGCACAGAACCTCGACGCGCCCTCGGCAAACGACTTCCACAGCAGCGTACTGGAACGCCAGCGCCGTCCTATGCCCTTCCCTTTTCTGCGCGAAAGCGACGTCCTCTGGAGCACCATGCTGTGGAAGACCATCGACCTCAACGAACTCTACAACCAGTTTTTCTACTATCCTATCGACAATCCCGACCCATCGGGCAAGAAGAGCCTTGCCTATATCCTGTGGGATGCCGTAGCCGATGGCGAGATCACCATCTACGAGGACGACGACCTGAAGGTGCCGATCGACAACGAACTCTTCGTACGCAACTACACCAAGGCCGACACCATACTGCTCGAAATCGGGTATGACGACGACGACAACGAGTTGTACCAGACCATCATCCGGCCGCACGAGTTCGACGGTGCCGAGGTGCTGCAGTATTCGCTCCGCGAGGCTTGGTTCATCGGCCGTCAGGACACCCGACAGGACTCGCGTCGGATGGCACTGGCACCACTGAAACAGTCCTACCATAAATTCGCCAACACTGAGGAGGAGATCTACCTCGGCAACCTGCCCCTCTTCTGGGTTCCCATGCAGAACCCCTCCGTGCGCAGCCTGCTGGCACGCTACTCATCCTATCTGAACGAAAACAACCTCGTGGGCCAGCCCTCATGGGACTGGATCTTCATCCATCAACGCTACACGGCCTACATCACACGCGAGAGCAACATCTACTCACGCTCCATCAGCCACTACCTTACCGGCGAGGATGCTCTCGACGAAGCCGACCTGATCGAGGAAAAACTATTTGATATCGAAAACGACCTCTGGGACTATTAAATCCATGCGACTCATCACCATCCTGGGTGCCCGCCCGCAAATCATCAAGGCCGCCGCCATCAGCCGCGCCATACGCAATCTCGACCATTCCCACATCGAGGACTGTATCCTCCATACCGGACAACACTACGACGACAACATGAGCCGGCAATTCTTCACCGAGCTCGACATCACAGCCCCCTACCGCAACCTCAGCATCGGATCCGGCCCGCAAGGGCAGCAGACGGCACGTATGCTCAGCGCCCTCGAAGAGGAGCTGCTACAGGCAAAACCCGACGGGGTCATCATTTACGGCGACACCAATTCCACCTTGGCCGGGGCGCTGGCGGCCAGCAAACTCCAGATTCCGGTCTTTCACATCGAAGCGGGCCTGCGCTCCTTCAACATGACCATGCCCGAGGAGCAGAACCGCATCGTCAGCGACCAGCTGTCCAACATCTGCTTCGCCCCCACCCACACCGCTGTCGAAAACCTGCGTCGCGAGGGCTTCATCGACAGCCCCACCCTGTTCGACAAAGGTCGGAAACGGCAGGTGGTCATGAGCGGCGACGTCATGTACGACAACACGCTCTATTTTGCGCAGCTGGCCTCGCGTCAGTGCTCCATCCTCGCCCAAATCGGTGTCAAAAAGGATGCCTACGTGCTGGCCACCATACACCGCAACTACAACACCGACGATCCCCGACGGCTGTCGGACATCTTCAATGCATTGATTGACATCACATCGCAGTTCGACGTACCGGTCGTTCTCCCGCTACATCCCCGCACCAAGCGCCTGCTCGACCATGAGCCCCTCCCCCACCTCGACCGTCTGCGGATCATCCCCCCCGTTTCCTATTTAGAGATGCTCGAACTGGAGCGCCACGCCCGCGTGGTGATGACCGACAGCGGTGGGGTGCAGAAAGAGGCGTTCTTCTTCGAACGCCCCTGCATCATCATGCGGCCTGAGACCGAATGGACCGAAATACTGAATCATGGAGCCGGACTGCTGACCGACGCCGACCGTCAACGTATTGTCGACGCTTACCGCAAACTGGACAGCACCACCGTCCACTTCCCTCCCCTGTTCGGCGACGGGCATGCGGCCGAGAAGATCATCGGCCAGATCGTCAACTATCTCGACTGATTGCTGTAGAGGCGCCACCGCTCCAGGCAAGCGCTGAAGTCCTCCGGCAACGCACTCTCGAAGTGCAGATGACGGCCTGTGCGCGGATGCTCGAATCCCAGCACCCTGGCATGTAGCGCCTGCCGGGGAAGCACCTCGAAACAATTCTGCACAAACTGTTTGTACCGGCTGAAAGTCGTCCCTTTCAGTATGGCGTCGCCGCCGTAGGAGGCATCGCTGAACAGCGGATGGCCGATATGCCGCATGTGGGCGCGTATCTGATGCGTCCGACCCGTCTCCAGCACGCATTCCACCAGGGTCACATAGCCGAAACGCTCCAGGACACGCCAGTGGGTCACAGCATGCTTGCCATGCTCGTCGTCGCAGACCTCCATCGTGCGGCGGTCGCGCGGCGAACGGGCCAGATTGCCCACTATCGTCCCCTCGTCCTCACTGAAATCGCCCCACACCAGCGCATTGTACTTGCGCTCTATCGTATGGTCGAAGAACTGTTTGGCCAGCACCACCTGCGATTCCTCGTTCTTGGCCACCAGTAGCAACCCGCTGGTATCCTTGTCGATGCGATGTACCAGATAGGGCGATGCCGGAGGCTGAAGGTAGAAGAGCAACCCATTCACCAGCGTACCCGTCCAGTTGCCCACGCCCGGATGCACCACCAGGCCGGCCGGCTTGTCGACCACCAGCACGTCCTCGTCTTCATACACCACCGGGAAATCGATCTTCTCGGGCACCAGTTCAAACTCGTGAGGCGGTTCGGGCAACAGCACCGTGATGACATCCTGCGGCTTGACCTTGTAGCTCGACTTGGCCACCGCATCATTCACCCTCACACAGCCCGCCTTGGCCGCAGCCTGCACCTTGCTGCGCGACACCCCCTCCAGACGCATCTGCAAGTATATGTCCAGCCGCATCGTAGCCTGTCCGCGATCCACCGTAAAGCGATGGTGCTCATAGAGCTCCTGTTGTTCGATATCTACGCTTTCTTCGTCCATACTTCATTGATGTTTGATAAGCAACTTGACCACCTTCACGGCGTCGTGTGCCGAGACCTTGAGCAGATAGAATCCGTCCGGCAGCCCCTGCGTGTCGATGCTTTCGCCCCGGGCAGCGACCACTTCGCGGCCCATGAGGTCGTAGATCGTCAGCAGCGACGGGCCGAATCCGGCCACCGTCACCCGCTCGTCGGCGGGGTTGGGATACACCTTCACCTCCTGCGTCTCCCGCGCGTCGATTCCGACCGCGGCGGCAGCGCCGAAGCAGGGCCGTATCATCAGCGAGCCGCTGAGGATGCTCTGCTGCCATTCCGTCCCTGTGAGATAATATATCCGATCGGCGGTATTCATACTGCGGTCATAGCCCAGGTTCAAGTAGTTGCTGCCCGACTGTTCCAAGCCCACAAACACGCTGCCCTCCACCACCACCGGCGCCTCGAGCACGTAGTGTGCGAAGCCGCCGAAGGCCGGAAAGCGACGGACGGCATCGCGATAGAGCACCTCGGCCGGGCGCCCCTCGGCATCCATGCTCCACACCGTCAGGTAGAAGGCGACCGACGCGTTCTGATCGTCGAACGTATGGTTGAAATAGCAATCCACGGCCGTCAGCGTGTCGCGCCGCGCCACATCGAAACGGTAAGCCAGGTACAGCTGCGCCGACGTCGAGGACAGCCCGAAGCCGTTCTCCGGCGTGCCGTCGTCGTAGGCGTAGTAGCGGCCGAACGACTGGCGGTAGCGCACCGTGTCGTTCTGTCCATGCCCGTCGCCGCCCGTGCCCTCGCGCACCGTGTGTACGACAACATAGTCGGTCGGCTCCGTCATCGCGGGGAATGCATATCCCACCGTCGGGCGGGCATGCATCTGGCTGCTTTGGTAAGCGTGCGCCGGAGCGTTCTCGAATCCTCCGTCGTAGCGGAAGAGCTCGTTGCCCATCGTGTCGAATACCGCAAACTCGTAGTGCGATGCGAGATCCGAGCTGTACAGGTTGGCGATCCACATCTCCAGCGCCGACGCTGTGGCCGAAGCGTTGTAGTGGTTGAACGGCATATTACGGTAGTGCCGCAGCATCGAAGGGGCCGGGGCGGCGAAGGCCACATCGCGCCATCGGGGAAGGGCTGCCACGTCGCGACCGCGATCCATCACGACATAATCCAGATGCCAGAAGTCGCAGTTCCCCGCGCGTCCGGCGGTCGACGACTGCGGCAGGCTGGCGTAGTTGCGAAAACGGAAGCGGAACGTGCTGTCGAACCAGTCGGCCTCGGTCAGCGGCAACGCCACATACTGCCACGCTTCGCCCGTACGGGCCATCAGCGTGTCCACACTGACGCCGCACGTAGCCCAGACGGTCACCCAGCTGCTGTCGGCCGGCCGGAAGAAGTCGACGAGCAGGCTGTCGCCCTCGTCGGGTGTGTCGCCCATCCGTTCCCACATGTTGCCGTAGCCACCGCCCGGCAGATAATAGAAGCTGAGCACCACCGAGTCGGCCGGCGTCATGCCATCAATCCGTATGGGCAACGAGGTCAACGTGTCGGCCACAAAACGTTCGGTCGAGGCGCTTTCGTACAGCCGCCCATCGCCGTCCATCGCGTCGAGGGTCGCAACGCCTACCGTGGGGGCCAGCGGACTCACATCGACGGCCACCGTGGCACCTCCCTCGGGCTGCCACACGGCGGCGCTCATCGTCCCCGCAGCGAAGTCGTCGAACAGCGGAAGCCTCACCTCGCCCGCCGACGACTTGCGGCTCAGCCGATGGGCGCTTGTCTCAGTCCGTTGCAGCGGTAGCAGCACCTCCTGCGCCGCCGCCATCGACGGCAGCAGCCAGATGATCCACAGTGCTATCCATCCGCGTCTTACCATGCCCAATCTTCTTTGCTTTCAATCTCTTCCGGCGTGGGACGGCCATCGTCGAAGACCTCCATCTCCGTCTCGATTTTGGACGAATCGACCTTGAACTCGCGAACCAACTTGTCCACATCGACGGCGTCGGCATCGCTATACCACAGATCGACCGAGGTGCCGTAGGTGTATCTCGACACACCGGTGTAGTCGGGGTCCTGACGCACGACAACCGCCGTCGTACGATTCTTGACACCGCCGAAATGCTCGCGGCCCACATTGAGCGACGCCGCCAATATGTCGCGGCGCGCACGGTCGGGAGTGCGACCGATGACGAAGGGCACCACACTGCGCCCGCTGCCGTCGCCCAGGCCCACCACCAGATCCACCTCCGAACCGCGCTCGATCTGCTGGCCCGCATAGACGGTCTTGCCCTTGCAGGTCTGTTCGATGATATTGTTCATGTAGGGGTCTTCGACAAACTTCAGCTTGCCGGCCTGCAGGCCCGCAGCCTGCAACTCGCTCACCGCCTGGCGCACCGTGAGGCCCACCAGTTCGGGCAGGACGGCATCCTCGGGCGTGTAGGACGTCATGGTGATATACAGTTTGCGTCCCTTCTTCACCCGCGTACCGCCCTTGGGGTCCTGGGTCAGGATGATGCCACCCTCCTGGCCGGGACGGAAGATGGAATCCATCACCACCACGTCCAGCCCGATGGGATTATTGGCCATCAGCTCGGCCACATTGCTACCCACCATGTCGGGCAGCTCATACTCCTCGCCCTGACGCGCATAGATGCGGATAAACAGGAACACCAATGCCAGCAGCACCAGCGACACACCCACCATCAGCAGCACATGCAACACCCAGGGAAACCTTTTGAAGAACGGTTCTTTATTCATAATCCGGAATTCTATTCTTTAGTCCAATTTGTTTCTTAAAAGCATTCGTACTCATCCACTTCTCTCTCATCACACCAACTCGCCCAACAGGGTGGCCGCCGTACAGTCGACGACACGCACCTGGCGGTAGGTGCCCTGGCGGGCGTCCTTGCGGTCGAACACCAGCACCTTGTTCTGGCTGTTGCGCCCGAAGAGGCGCTCCTTCGACCGATGGCTCTCGCCCTCGACCAGCACCTCGTACACGCGACCCACCTCGGCCCGGTTGTTTTCCAGCGCGATCTGGCCCTGCAGGGCGATAATCTCGTTCAGGCGGCGCGTCTTCTCGTCGTCGGCGATGTCGTCCGGCAGATGGCGCGAAGCATAGGTCCCCTCGCGCTCCGAGTATTTGAACATGTAGGCGTAGTCGTAGCGCACGCGGCGGAAGAGGTCGAGCGTGGCCTCGTGGTCCTCCAGCGTCTCGCCACTGAAGCCGGCGATCACGTCGGTCGTGATCGAGCAGTCGGGCAGGTAGCGGCGGATGGCGTCCACGCGGTCCAGATACCATTCCACGGTGTATTTGCGGTTCATCAGCTTCAGCATCCTGTTGCTGCCGCTCTGGACCGGCAGGTGGATGCAGCGGCAGATATTGTCGTGCGCCGCCATCACCTCCAGCAGCCTGTCGCTCAGATCCTTGGGGTGCGACGTAGCGAAGCGCACCCGCAGCTGCGGGTCAATCTCGGCCACGCGGGCCATCAGTTCGGGGAAGCCCACGGCCGGCGCCTCGGGCGCCTCCGGGCTTCCGGCAAACGAATAGCTGTTCACATTCTGTCCCAGCAGCGTCACCTCGCGATAGCCGGCCTCGAACAGGCGGCGCGCCTCGTCGACAATCGTCTGCGGGTCGCGGCTGCGCTCGCGGCCGCGCGTGTAGGGCACCACACAGTAGGAGCAGTAGTTCTGGCAACCACGCATGATGCTGATATAAGCCGAGATGCCGTTCGACGCCAGACGGACGGGCTCGATGTCGGCATAGGTCTCGGTGGTGCTCAGCTCGACGGCCGAGGCCTGCTGGCCGTTGCGAACCTGCTGCAGCACTTCGGGCAGACGGCGGTAGGCGTCGGGGCCACAGACAAACGACACGTTGTCCTCCTCGACCATCAGGCGGCTCTGGAGGCGTTCGGCCATGCAGCCCAGCACCCCGATGCGGAGGCGGTGGCGACGCCCCTGCTGGGCGCGCAACTCGCGCACACGGTGGCGCACCCGCTGCTCGGCGTTGTCGCGGATGGCGCAGGTATTGATCAGCACGAAATCGGCCTCGTCGATAGCGTCAGTGAGCGCGTAGCCAGCCTCTTGCAGGATAGCACCCACCACCTCGCTGTCAGCGAAATTCATCTGACAACCATACGTTTCTATATATATCTTCTCTTTCATGAAGCTCTCAAAATAAAATGCAAAGATACGATTTATTTTCGACATACAGACCAACAAAACCACAAACCATGCAAAAAACGCCATCCACCCTGCCTGACCATACCCTGACAAGGGGATGACTCTACCTTTTCTTCAGTCGTTCTTCAGTCGTTCTTCAGTCGTTCTTCAGTGATCACTGAAGAACGACTGAAGAACGACTGAAGAACGACTGAAGAAAAGGTAGAGTTGATACCTGCTCATCCATGCCGCAGGGATATTCAAAATGTCGAAACTGCAGGGATAGAAATATTTTTGTATCTTTGCAGCATGAAAAGAATCCTGACCGCAATATTGATACTACTGACATTCAACCCCATAGGCGCCACGATCAGCGACACGGTGTGCCGTGGCGACGTGAAGACGGTGCTGCTCTACCGCAGCGGGGCGGAACACGATTTCCCGGTGCTGGTGCTGGGCCAGCGGGGATCGCTGGTGCTGGAATTCGACATTTTGGGCGCCGAAGCCGAGGATCTGCGCTGGAGGGTGATGCACTGCGACCGCAACTGGAACCGCGACGAGATGGAGGACTACGAATGCGTGTCGGGCTTTGCCGAAGGGCGCGTGGAGGAATACGATTTCTCGTTCACCACGCGCCGCGACTACGTACACTACCGGCTCACCCTCGGCGGCCAATACATGGAGTTCACCCAGTCGGGCAACTACGTGGCAGAGGTGCGCACGGAGGAGGGCGACGAGCTGCTGCTGAGGCGGCGCTTCTGCGTGAGCGAACAGTCGGCGGCAGTGGCGGCAACGGTGGGCCGTGCATACGACGGCGTGGAGCTGGAGCGGAGGCAGGAGGTGGATGTGCGCGTGGAGGGCATCACAGGCGGCGAACCCGTGCGGCCCGAATGGACCGAGGTGTGGGTGCAGCAGAACGGGCGTACAGACAACGCACGCTGGCTCACCTTCAGCGGCTACGACGGCGGGGCGCTGTGCTACCGCCACCGGCAGGAGAATGTGTTCTACGGCGGCAACACGTTCCGATACTTCGACTGCAGCAACCTGTGGTCGCCGATGTACAACGTGGTGCGGACGGAGGAATACGGCGGCGAGGTGTTTGTGCTGCTGCGCCCCGAGGAGGACCGCTCGCGGAAGCACTACCTGAGCGAGACGACCCTCAACGGCGGGATGAAGGTGAACGTGTGGGACCGCAGCCAGACAGCCCTGGAAGCGGAATATGCATGGGTGAACTTCAGCCTGCCGATGGCGCAACCGATGCTGGAGGGGAGCGTGTACATCGTGGGCGAGCTGACGGGGTGGCGGATGGATTCGGCCAGCCGGATGGACTACGATGCCGAACACCGGGCCTACAGCAAGCGCCTGCTGCTGAAACAGGGCTACTACGCCTACCAGCTGCTGGTGGCTGGGGGAAAATACGATGAACTGGCGGGACGCTCGCTGACGGCGCCCTTGGAGGGTGACCACCGCGAGACGCCGAACCGATACACGGTGTTTGTGTACCGTCACTCGCCGACCGACCGCGGCGACCGCCTGCTGGCGGTGACGCGGGTCATGCCTTGAGGGCGAGGCGAAGCAGACGGCGGGTGTCGGCGGTGACACGAAAGCGATTGTCGGCACAGAGGCCCACCGCCCAGACTACAGTACCTTTGGCATCGACGAGAAGCCAGAGGTGCTGCTTTTCGATCAGGTTGATTTTTTTATCTTTCAGCACATCGCTCACCTTGCGGTGGACATCGAGTCCGAAGGGGCAGATGCGGTCGCCGGGTTGCCAGCGGCGGAGAGCGAAGGGTTGCGCCGCGCGATCGGCGTCGACCAGGATCTCAGTGTCGGACGTGCGGTAGGAGTCCCGGACCGACACGGGCTCGGAGCCGATGTGGATCGACGGCTGGACCGGTTCCAGGCGCCGCCCGATGAGGAGCCGTCCGCGGTCGACAAGGAGGTGGTGGGTGGATGTGGTGAAGAGGGTGCCCGTGGCATGAGGGCCGTCAAGCAGGCAGCGAACCACGTCGTCGTTGGCGCCAAAGGGGGCAAGCAACTCGTGGAGGATGGTGTGCTGCGGGGCGGGGACACGGTCGAGGTCGATAGCCTGAAGGTCGCCGGGATAGGTCGGCAGCCGCCGGGCGACGGGACGAACGAGGTCGCGGCGTAGGCTGTCGACGGCATAGTCGAAGAGCATCTCGGCCTCAGCCAGACGGTGCATATTGGAAAGCATGGTCTGGTCGACGGCCGGATAGAGCTGGCGGAGGAGGGGCATGAGCTGGAGACGGATCTGGTTGCGGCGGGGCTGGAGGCTGGCGTTGGTCGCATCGTCGACGTAGGGGTAGCCCTGAAGGGCCACGATGGCATCGATATCGGCGCGTGAGAAGCAAAGCATGGGACGGACAACCAACAGCGGCGTGGAACCCCACTCGGAGGTGCTCATGCGGGGTCTGATGCCGTGGAGGCCGGCGATGCCGGTGCCACGGAAGAGATTGAGGAAGAAGGTTTCGACCGAATCATCGCGATGGTGGGCGGTGGCCACGCAGTCGTAGCCCTTCTCGCGGCAGAGCGTGGCGAAGAAGGAGTAGCGCAGCCGACGGGCAGCCTCCTCGACGCCGAGATGATGGGAGGCGGCATAGGTGCGTGTGTCGAACGAGGCAAGATGGCACTCGCAGCGAAGCCGGTCGGCGAGTTGCTGCACGAAGCGCTGGTCGCGTTGGCTCTCGTCGCCCCGGAGATGGAAGTTGACATGGGCGATGGCGAACGAGAAGCCCGCCAGCTTCATGAGATGGGCAAGGCACACGGAGTCGCGGCCGCCGCTGACAGCAAGCAGCACCTGCTGCCCGGGGGCAAAGAGGTGCTGCATTGCTACATAGTCCTTGAAGCGCTCGATATAGCTCTTCATGCGGATTGGGAGGCGGTTCTGTTATTTGAGGATCATCTTGCGCATCTGGCGCTGTCCGTCGACCTCGATTCCATAGTAATAGACACCGGCGGCATAGTCGTCCATGTTGATGGTGATGGACTGGTTGCCGGACTGGAAGAAGCGTTGGTCGCGGTGGACGATATGGCCCATGGCGTCCATGATGAAGAAGTTGACCTGAGCAGCATTGGGGAGGGTGAAGGGGATGGTGGTCTGCTGAGTGAACGGGTTGGGATAGTTCTGCTCGAGAACAAAGTTGTCACCATTGACGGTGGGCGTGCCCTCAGCATAGTTGATCACCTCGACGATGTTGGTCTGGTCGTTGTCCGGGTTGATGTCGCCCTCGATGGGGACGAACCAGCCGGTGCCGACATACTGACGTGTGGGCGACTTGGGGATGCGGCGGTTGAAGGCAAGATGGAAGGTCTCGTTGGCCTGGATGGTGCGTGAGATGTTGGTGGAGAGCGAGTCGCCTCCGTTGATCACGGTACGCATCTTGACCTGGGAGTCCATCATTCGGTTGCCGTTGTTGCGCAACTGGAAGAAGACGCGGCAGTCGTTGTTGGAGTTCTCCTCGACGATCACCTTGAGAAGTTCGAGGTCGATGAAGGGTTCGACACGGACATCGGTGGTGTCGTTGCCGGGGTCGTTGTCGCCCTCGGCATGGACAAAGGCCGAGATGTACTCGTAGGCCGACGAACGGCTGGGAAGCGTGGTGGTGAAGGTGTAGTAGCCGGTCTGGAGTGCTGCCAAGGGCTCGGCACGATAGTAGGTCTCGCGGACCATCGTGGCGGTGTCGTCGTCGTACCAATAGCCAACCTCGAAGTTGTTGACACCACGTCCGCCACGGTTCTCGATGGTGAGATTGACGAAGATATTGTCACCGCGAGGCAAGAGCGAGATGGCCGAGGCGGCAATGTCTGTGACGGACATAATACCCTCGAACCGTTTGCTGACGGTATCGTTGTAGATGTACTCGTTGCTGGGGCTCTTGATGATACCGGTGAGTCGCATGATACCCATGGTGGAGTAGAGTTTCTGTTGGAAGGTGTAGTTATAGTACTCGAGCGGCTGCAGGGGACGTCCCAGGAGCTGCATGAAGTCGATATGCTCGTCGACACGGTTGACTCCGTTGAAGATATAGGTAGCGGTAGCTTCGGTGATGGGGTTGTTGCCGAAGTTGCGGATACGGAGCGTGACCTTGACGGCAGTGTCGCCGGCGACGACATGGTCGAGCGGGGCAAGGAGTGCCTCGGCGCTGATGTCATTGTCGAGGGGCGAGAGGTAGAACAGGCGCTCTGTGGTGTCGTTGTCGAGATAGCGGTCGTCGGAGCGGACGGTGTAGGCCGTGACGTAGAACGAGTCGGGGTAGTCGCTGGTAACCACAAAGGGTGTCGTCAGAGCGAAGGTATCGACCTCGCGCGGCGGGATGCTGCAGGTGATCGGGGTCTCCTTGGGCAGATAGGTTCCGTAGTGGGTGTAGGCGACGACGACACTGGTGAGTGTGTCGGTACCGTAGTTCTTCACCACGACCTCGGGATAGTAGGTGCGGCCATACTGCGGATTGTTGGGTTGGGTGATGGCGATCACACCTGCATCGACGGCACGGTCGGCACGGCCGAAGACGACGCTGTCGATGGCACATCCCTCGCCGAAGGCGGAGTTGACACTGCTGCCCATCGGGGTGGTGTAGACAAAGCGGAACTGGAGGCGTTCGGGGAACTCGACAGCCAAACCGGCACCACGGGTGCTGATGCTGTACTGGCGATAGCCCTCGGCTGTGGTGGAGGTACCGTTGAAGACCTGATTCTCGACATCGTTGTACCACGTCGTGACCGTGCCGAACGGATCGTCGGCCTTGACCCACTTGCCCTGCGAGTTGATAAACTCGAGATGGAGGGCGCTGCCGCTGGTGAGATTGCGACGGAGGCGTATGAAGATGGTGTCGGGACGGATCTGAGCCATGTTGATGACGGGGCTGTAGAGGTAACTCACATTGCCGCGCTTGCCCGTGACGATGTTATTGTTGAGGTCGGTGACCCATGCGTTGACACCGGAGTAGGTGGTGTCGAGGCGCGACTTGTTGGGCATGCCACGCTGCCAGTAGTTGCGGCTGTACGCATTGTAGCCCGTAGGAGCATACCACATATCCTCGCCCTCGAAGTCGTCAACCAGCGTGACCATCCTGACGTGGAACCGGTGGTACTCGTAGAGGAGGGTGTCGTTGGCCGTGTTGACATCTCCTGCCGTGCTGTGCCACACAGCAAACGAGGTAGTGCCCTCGCGAAGGAATGTGGCGGGGAGGCTGATGACCTCGCTGCTGTTGGAAGCAATGGTGCCTGTCCAATCAAACTGCTGCACCACGATGGAGTCGTCGGACGGGTGGCTGAAGTAGTAGCTGAAGGTGGGGTTACTGATAGGATCCATACCGTAGTTGAAGACACGGAATTTGACACGGAGAGAGTCGGCCGTTGTACGGATTCTGTTGCGCGGAGTGACGATCTGGGTGACTGCCAAGTCGGTGGTCGGCTTCTCGTCATCGACGAAGAGCATGAAGTCCATGATATGGCCTTCCACCGATTCATCGTTGTAGCCCATCATCTTGATCCTCATACGCATGTAGCCAAGCGATGCACACTCGGGGATGGTGATCAGCATGCGGTAGGGGCTTTCGATATAGAACGGGTCGGCATCGGCAAGAACCTCAGGGCAAGAACTGGTAGAATTGGTGAAGAGACCGTCGCGGTTGTAATCGATGGCCACGGTGGCACGGACACGGAAGTTCTGCTCATTCATATCGAGCGGTGAGAGGTCGACGATGAGGGAGTCGGTATGACCACGTGTGACATGGAGCACAGGATACTCGGGACCGGCATAGTCAGCCATATCCGAATAGGCTCGGTTGAGCGGCGGAATATCGAAGTCGATACCACTGAAGGAGACACGCGTAATGTCGAAACGAGTGTATTCCGCACTGGGATAGCCGTTGAAGTTCGAGGGATCGGTGTAGCGCGACTGGGGCAGAGATACAAATGTGTGAGGAGTGCGGATGGTGTCGTTGCGACGGGTGACGTCGTTGGTGAGGTCGGTCCACACATTGAGAGAGTAGGTCTGGGCAGTGGTGGGAGTGGGTATGTCGAGCAGCGTGCTGAAGGTAAACTCGCAGCTTTCATCCATCGCGAGGGCCTGCCGTACAGTGTCGGTGACGGTCTGGATAATATTGGAGCCGCGCTTGAGCTGGTAGGTGATCGGGATGTTGTTCTGGGTGGTTGTGCCATAGTTGGCAACACGCACGCGAACAGTGTCGTTCTCCATATAGACCCGGGAGCCGAGCGGGGCCAGGATGGCCTCGAAAGCCATATCGCGGTTCTTGCGAGGCGCCACCGTAACGGTCACCGGCGAGAAGGCGCTGGGGCAGTTCTTATCGCTGAGGCAGTTGAGGTAGTAGACGCTGTCGTGGAAGTACTGCGGGGTGTTGCTCCAGACACGCGATGCGTTGAACTGGCTGGGCGAATAGAACGGGGCGGCCGTGGAATCGCGGTACCAACGGATGGGACGGGTGTTTTCCTGATCTGCACGCACAGCGCCCCACGTGCCATAAGCCAAGGTGGTGTCATATCCCGTGGGAGGCGCAGGTGTATAGTAGGAGTCCTTGACAGGCGACTGCGCGTTGGAGGTCGCCGACGTGGTGTCGTTGGTGCGCACAATGTCGTACTGATAGTTATACCATCCACGTATACGGACCTTGATATTGACGTAGTTGTTGGTAGGATAGAGGTTGGCAAGGCTGTCGAACGTGAAGGTAATGGTGGAACCGATAGGCAGCATATTCTCGAACGTCACCATCTCTTCCACGGTATCGGGCAGGGTCGGCACCACCACATTGGTCGGGTTGGTCAACTCGGTGTGGTAACCGATTTTCACTGTCGTCCCGGCAGGGATGGGCTTGCTGCCGTCGTTCTTCAGCTGGATGCTGATCTGGGTCTGATACATCTTGCAGCCGGCCGGAGTGGCGGAACTGCTGGCCTCCATCTTCATGGCAGTGAGGTTGAATGCCGGGGCGAGATAGAAGGGTGCCGTGAGTTCGTTGTCGGCGAGCGAAGTGTCGGTCGGAGCAATCAGCACGACATGTACCGTCTGTGTGTCGATGATACCCAAGCGGGTAGGCATCATGACGGAGTCAGTCTTCATCTGCGACGGGGCGAAGGTGCCGAGGTTGCGGGTAACCGTACGGGTATCACTCTCATAACCATCGATGTAAGCATACCACTGAATGTTGTTCTCGTTGGAACGTCCGTTGTTGTAGAACGACACTTTCACCTTGACCGAGTCGGTCTCGATATTGTTGGGATTGCTGATCGAGATGGGCAGCTCCGGCGAATGGATGCGGGCGACAGCCATATCGTGTGTGATACGCTGCATCTCCTGGGCACCGATCGTCGGACCGGGAACCTGGGCACGGATATTGCCGTCGAAATCGTCGTAGACATCAGGGTTGTACTGGCCCAAGCCGTAGAAATTGGTCATCAACATGTGCAGGTTGTCGTTGGCCATGAAGAACGGCTCCAGATACACGGAGTTGGCATCGTCGGAACCGGCCATCTGCAACTGGGCCAGACTGGACCTGGCGGAGACCCAATAATATGGGTTGGCGCTTTGAGTGTAATAGCCGTTGAAGTTCGAGGTCGTCACCGTGTTCGGAGCGGACACATAGTAGGCGTAACCGTAACCGAAGTTCGAGAGCACATTGTTGATCACCTGGATATTGTTCGGTGTGTTGCCGCACCAGAAGGCGTAGGAGGCATCGGCGGCGGCGTTGAGCTGGTTCTGCGAGCTGTTGGCATTGACATTGCTTCCGCGCACGCGCACACTATTAAAGAATACATTAATATATGAGCTGGTAGAGTCAATCCAGATACCCGCCGACTTGGCAGGCGAGAGACCCTTGGAGTCGGTTCCGTAGGTGCCAATCATATTGTTGACAACAAACACGGGATTGAGCAGTGTTCCCGCCACGTTCTCCATCTGGATGCCGCGCTTGGCGCCTTGCTTCTCGTCAACAAGGTAGATGGCATTCTTCGAGATCGTCATGCTGTCGACCGTCTCGGCCAGATACAGGCCAATGAGACCGCGGTTGTTGGCCGAGTTGCCCGAGCGGAACTCATTGTCGACGATGCTGGCCTTATTCAAACCGCGCAGGTTGACACCGCCCGAAGCGAAGTTGCGGAACGTGTTTCCGGTGATATAGAATCGCGAGTATCCCTGCTCGACACCGGCACTCTTGAGTGAATAGTAGCCGCTGTCCATCACCGATCCGGTGAGGTAGAGGTCGGCCACATGGCCCTGCAGGACGATACACGAAGCATTGGCATTGACGATAGTTCCCTTTACCTTGAAGTAGCAGTCGTCAATATGGATATTGCTGTCGTTCTGCATCACCAGGACGTTGGCATAGTTGACATTGTTGGCCACCGGGCGAGCCTCCATGCGGATGCTCTGCAGGAAAAGATTCGACGCGCCGTCGACCAACATCACGTAGTTGTCTTGCTGGCTGGTGGATGCGGTCAGCAGGACGCTGTCGGACTGACCGACGAAACTGATGGTGTTGACATCCGAAGCACCGGGGACGCTGTTGAGAACCACCTGTTCGGTGTACGTGCCAGTGGAAACCGAGAAAACGACCGGTCCGATGATACCCACCTGATTCAATGTATCGATGGCGGCTCCGAACGAAGGATAGTCGGCAGTGCCGTCGGTGGCGATGGTGTAGGTGCCGCCACAGAAACGGACAACGAAAGAGGTGGTGATCGTGTCGTTGTTCGTGATGCTGTCGCCGGGAGTCTTGACGATGGCCGTCACACTATGACGGCCCGGGTGCATCACCTTGTTGAAGAGGCTCAGGGTGGCCACATGGCCGCCTTGGATGGTATCGGTCACAAGGGTGGAGTCGACAGCATCCGCATCGAGATAGTAGTACAGCGTGGCACTGTCAATATCGTTGCTGCCCTGGTTACGGATATTCACCGACAGATTGATCGAGTCGCAGGAGTTGTACTCCACGGTATCGATGCCGTTCGGCCAGAAGATCGCGGCATCGACAGCCGGCATACCTATCAGGGTGACGTTGTAGGGCGTCATGGGGCCCTCGCAACCATAAAGCAGCGAATTGAACTGGATGTTGGGGCGGTTGTTACCCTTATTACCCGACCCCACAAATTCAGTGGTAGAGGGGCTCAAGGCCGAATTAGACGCTTTGTGAAGGGTCGTTCCGGATTTGGTGCTGTAAGCGATCTTCACACCCGAGTTGATGCCGGACGCCAACTCGTACGAGACCTGGACAACGACAGACGAGCTGCCATCCCATACGAAAGGTGAGGCTAACGTGTGGTTGACCCAAGCATGGTCATCGCTGTTGTGCAGCGTGTAGACATCACGTTCAAAGAGCATCTCCACATCCTGCCAGCCCGAGGTGGTCAGGAAGGCCGTGTCGCTGGTCAAACCGAGACCGATCTTATAGTTCAAGAAGTTGATAGAATCGAGCGTACCCACGATCGAGTCGAGGTAGAACGAGATCGATGTGATATTACCGGTCGCGACTCCTGCCGCCCGCATGTCGCTCGCAGTATAAATATATTGTTGCTTGACATACTTGTTGTTCGGCTGATAGGGGTTCGGGAAGGCGGTATTGGAGCTGACGGTCACATCGGTTCCGACCTGGCCCGTCGTGGAGTTCATCGCCAGATAAGACAACGCATGGGTGCCATTGGCATAGAGCAGGTCGGTGATATGGGTATATCCGGTGTCTACCGGGTTGAGGTCGGCATCATACCACACAGGGACCACGCCACTGATAGGCGCGATTGTCACAGTGTCACGCGTGGCATAGGGGACGATACGGTCAGCCAACGTGTCGGGAGCCGACGGAGTGAACGACGAGAAGACAACCACTTGGTTCGTGTCGTTGGTTGCCAGGGGGTCACCGGTCTGGGCGTCGACCCAGACGCGGACCGTGACATTGGAATCCATACCGAAGTCCATGTTCAGACCCGTGCTGAATGTGTAGTTGGTATCGGCAAACGGCAGCAGGACGCCCGTCAGATTCTCAGTGACGGTATCGCTGCCGGCGCAGTAGTTGACCACGATGTTGCTGACGGTATCGGAACCAAAGTTGTGTATATTGACGGTGACATCTTCCACGCCCAGGTCGCAACCCTCGGGCACAACCGGAGTTCCCACCTCGAGATCGACGAGCGGCGGATCCAGCACCCTCACGACCATCATAGCCATGTCACCCTCGCAGCCAAAGTCTTCATATCTGATCCAGCTGGGATTGGTGACACCCAACGTCATTGGGGCTTCGGCAGTCGACTCTTCCCAGTCTCCGACACCGCCATTGAAACTTGTACGGATCAGACCGGCAGTGTTCTGCGTGTACTGGTAACCGGAACCCGACCACACATAGCTCGGCACACCCAGCGAGGTCCACTGCGTAGCAGCCGTGGTGGCGGGGTCAATGGCGAGAGCGTCTTCCACCACACCATCGCGGATGTAGACGAAGGCCACCTTCGAGTTCCAAGCAAACGAAGGCGTCAGACCGTTACGGATAGTGAGGCTCGAATCGGTAACGCCATTACCGGCATACTGAACCACCAACGACTGTCCCGGCTCGATCTTCACATTCCCGAAGACATAAACCTTGTTGTGGAGCGACGTGTTCGGCGAGACCGTCTTCAGGGTGTCGCCCTCCAAGTAGGCCGTGGCATCGCCGACATTGGTCAGCTGAAGGGCGGCCTTGCGAGTGGACACCATCCAGTACGGCATCGGGTTGGTAAGTCCGACAGCATTGTTACCGCGCAAAAGCTCGACCTGCGTAATACGCACGATAGGCATAGCGCGACGCTGCCGCACATAGAAGGTGTCGTCAAACTGAAGCACACCGGTCGTGTAACTCGGACCCACATGCAGCGGCTCGTTGCCAAGCGAATCGGCAAACCAGTAGAGCGTCGAGGAGCGCCGCGGGGCGCTGCTGCTGTTGTAGACCTGCCAGGTGTTCACGCCCGCCGTGGGGGTAAAGGTGGTGCTTGTCGAGTAGGGGATCAGCACCGTGTCGCTGTTGGGCGCCGCGGGATGATAACGGCTGATGATGGTGTAGACATTGGTGTCGTTGGTGCGGTTGGGGTCACCGGCAAAAGTATCCCACACCTTCAGCGTGTACGTTGCATCGGCAAAGGCGGCCGAGGGCATATTCAGCATCTGACCCGTATGGATGGTGACCGTGTCGTCGGCTGGCACCACCTGGGAAACCGTCATCGTGCTGGTCGAACCGTTATTGATGCGATAGGCAATACCCAGCACCCCGCTGCTGTCGGGGATGTAGGGATTGACACCGCTGTTGCGCATACGGACCACCAACTCCACAGACTGGGGCATTTTGCAGGTGTCGAGTGCGGGGCTGATGAGCTGTTCGATCTCGAAGTCGTAGGGAAGCGACGAGAACTCGAAGGCACCCGGACAGGCGACGCTGTCACCACGAACAGTGCCAAAGATGTCGGTCGTCACCGACGCTATCGGCTGAGCCAACCCCTTGATGGCGCGATTATAGGTACGCAGATCGACCAGGCTGCCGTTGAGGAAGTTGGGGTTCAACACCACCGAGAGCGTATCCTCGGGCACCACCATCTGCCAAGCCGTCAGCGTGGTATACGAGCTCGACGCCTTGCGGTTGAGGGTGGCACCGTTGGTGTAGTAAACGTTGTTCGAGATATAGTTCGTCGTACTTGCCAACGGCAGGTAGCCGAGGGCGTAGTTCATATTGTCAAGCACAACGACAATATTGTTCATGAACCGGCAGTTGTCGATGCCGCTACCGCCAAAGGTGGCCGCAGCCGTGTTGGCGCGCGTGGGAGCAGTCAGCTTCACCGAGTTGTACACCACATCGACATACGTACCCTGAATCAGGTTGAACACCGAACGCATCAGGTTGGCGCTGCCGTCATCGTTGCCGACCATCATGTTGTTGGCCACGATGGCATGGGCAGTATCCAATCCGATAACATTGCTCAGACCGATGGCACCGGCGCCGTGCGAAGTGTACAGTTTGTTGCCTTCCAGTCGGGTGGCGCCGTAGCACTCGCTCAGCTGGACGACATAGCCCGAATTGCTATAGACATCGTACATCTCATTGCTGACAATCATGATATTGTCCTGATTCTCCACCTTGACAGCATTCTCATACTGGTTGTTGAAGATGGATCGGCGCACCACATTGCCGTTGGACCGGATATCGGGGGCCTCGCCCTTGATATCCACACCCACACGACCTCCGTTGAAGAGGCACGTATCAACCAGCAGATTGTTGGCGTAGCCACTGTTGATCATGGCCGCGATACGCATCGATGCCGGAGGATTGGGCAGGCTGTCGATGAACCGGCAAGCCTCGAATTGGCAGTTGCTGCTGGCAACGCCCATAGTCACCATGTCGGTGAGGACTCCGTTGCGACGCACAAAGTCGACATTGCGGAAGCGTATGTTGTTCACCGCGGTCAGGTCGACGATGGAAGTCTGCGACTGCATGCTGTCGGCATACAGGATCGGACGGACATTTCCCAAGGCCTCGAAGACGATATAGTGCTGATCCGACAGGCCGGTAACCGTCGGCATCGTAAAGGCAGGATAGCTGCCGGGAGCCAGTCGCACAATGAGGCTGTCGTCGATACCGCATCGGCTCAGCGAGAAGAGGAACTCCTCGATACTGTTGAAGTTGGCATTGGAACCTCCAATATTACGCACACCGCCCATCGGGCCGTCACAGACGATGAACGACGAGAAAGAGGTGTCATTGTACGGCTCATGGTCGCGGTACTGCTGGCCCGAAGCCGTCAGCGTGTCTTCCACCCACACCCTCAACGTATGGAAACCGGCCGGGATGTTGATGGTGCTGTTGGCAATTACGACCGTAGTCTCCTGATTGGATGCCAGATTGCCTGTCCAATCGTAGTGTCCCAACAGGGTGTCGTCAATAGCATAGGAGATGCGCGCCGCAGTGAAGGGACGCTCGCCGTAGTTCTTCATCTTGACCGTCAGACTGCCCGGGCGCACCGTCATCGGCACCGTGAAATTGGGGTCGACCAACTCACTGATACCTGCATCATAGAGCAGCGGCTGGATGGGGGACTCCTCGAAAACAACCGCCGGTTTAACGTTCTGGATGAAATCGGTACTTCCTATGTTGAATGTGTTATATCCATACTGCGCCGACAAATTAATCGTCACCATGGACTCCTTCGCTGTCGTTGTCGGAAGAGATTTGATACTGATAGGGGTCACATCGACATTGCCGTCATAGGTGAGCTGCATGACGAGATCCTGTCCCGCGTAGAAGAACGTATCCTGCAGGTTGATTGTGAATTCCAACCCCGCCGAGAGCGTCGGAATCGTAAGCGCCGAATCGTACACAACCCGCATATAGTCGGAGGTGAAGTAGTATTTGTTGTTCACCATCTCAACCAAGTACGACGTGCTGACATTCTTCATACTGATCTGGAAACGGCCACGCGTCCACGGGGAGGCGACGTTACTGGCCAGCTTGAACTTGACCGCAGTGATAGCGCCGGGACCGTAACCTGCCTCTGCCAAAAGGGCTGAATCATACACATACTCTGCACGGTGGTCGGCATCGGCGGGGAAAGGCGTGACAATCTCATTGGTCGTACCCTCAAGGTTCGGTGTACGCACACCGGCCTGGGTCGTAGCACCTCGCACACTACGGTATGCGATCCAGGCGTTATTGGCAGCAGGGAAGGTCGACATATTGGCATTGCCCGAAGCATCGCGCACCACACAGCGGAACTGCATCAACGTATCGTACCCGCCAAAGGGCAGACGGCACTCGTAATTGCCCGTCACACTCGGCACCGGCGACATCGTCATCTTGTGCTCCGTGGCATCGCTGCCTATCTTGTAGACCACATACACCGAGTCGGGATTGATGCCACCCGTCACAGTGGTCGTGGCCTTCAACTCCAAGCGGGCACCACGGCTGTTGGGATAGTATTCCACATTGGGGTAATCGAGCATCTCGATACGCGGATTGCGCATACGCTCGGCACTGGCCCTGACCTTGATATTGTCAATCCACCACGCCGTATTGTTCGCATCCAATGTGCCAGGCAACGTACGGTAGTGCAGCACCAACTTGATCATCAGCTTGCGCTCGCTGACAGGCACCGACGGAGTGATCACATTGTCGAGGTCGAATCGCTCACTGTGCCACTGGTCGTTCGACACCGTTGGGGTGATCGTCGAGCGCCAGTTGCGCGACGAAGGATCGTTCGAATATGAGTTGTCTGTGAAAGCCGAGTTGGCTGGGAAATCAGTACTGGAAGAGCCACTCTCCTGGTTGTAATCCTGCGAAGTCATGAGCGTCCAAGCCGACTGGTTGGCTCGCTTGTAATACAACGTCGCCATCTGGATATCGCTATTCGGGTTGACCGGCACACGGCAAATGTGGTCGAAGGTCAACGCGATGTAACGCAGGGTGGTGTTTTGTGTGAAATCAATCGTGTCGAGCACCACCTCAATATCCTGCGACGAAAGCTGCGTGAGCTTCAACGCACGCTCGCCGCCACTCATGTGGATCGTGGTCGAAAAGCCCAATCCCGACGACGGCGTCACCGTGTAGTTGACTGCCTCGCCACTCTCAAACCCCTGACTGTACATCTCGTACACCTGTCCTTGGGCCGAGAGGCCGAAAATAGCAAAAATTGCACCTAATAGTAGATACTTCGTTTTCATTATTGTGCTTTTATTATTATCTATTTTACAGTTTCTTACATATATCACTAACAGCAAAACACGCCTTCTTCAGGCCGCATTTTCCCAGCACAAAAATACACATTTTTTCCGACATGGCGCGCATTTATTTATAAAAAGACAAAATTTTAACATCATTTGCATCTTTTTCTCACCCATATAGATGCAAATCGAGGTTGATTTGTTGTCATCCGGAATAAAAAAGATCAGACACTGCTTCCACCCACAGCGACACCCTCTTACTCACCCATCACGAAAAATTCAATCGCACACGACTACACCAAAACACTCTATAGAAGCAGAATAAACCACAAACCCCACCCGTCATTTCACAATCACATCATCTTACATTAAACCAACATCATGCACCACACACATCCATTTTGCATGACAAGTGGAATTTACAACACATCATGCAGCGACACACAAAATAAAACGACGGATTGCATCGCTTCCGACACAATCCGTCGTCCTTATATCACAGTCTGTCAGAGACGGCTCTTTTGTTCCAACGCCTCGTACATCATCACGCCGGCAGCCACACTCACATTGAGCGAAGCCACCTCGCCCACGATAGGCAACTTTGCACGCAGGTCACACATCTTCAACAGTTCGGGACTGATACCGGTTTCCTCGTTGCCCATAATCAGGAGGGTCGGACGCCGGAAGTCGACCTCGCGGTAGTGTACAGCGCCCTTCTCGGTCGACGCAACCACCTGGTACCCGTACTGCTTGGCCAGATTGACCACCGTCTTCATGTTCTGTTCGCGACACACGGGGATGCGCAGCAACGCCCCGCTGCTGGTCTTTACAGCATCCTCGTTGAGGGCCGCCGACCCCCGGTCGGGCACCACCAGCGCACTGACGCCGGTACACTCGGCCGTGCGGGCGATGGCTCCCATATTGCGCACGTCCGTAATATGGTCAAGCAAGAGCACCAACGCCTTGTCGTCCAGCTGTTCCACAAGATCCATAAAGGCATGGTACTTCACTGCAGCTATGGTGGCCACAACCCCCTGGTGGTTTCCGGTGGTGAGCTTGTTGAGCTTCTCCACCGGCACATATTGGAACGGAATATCATGCTCGCGCATGGCATTCCGCAAGTCGGTCATCAGCGAGCTGTTGAGGCCGTTCTGGATCAGCACACGATCCACCTGCTGACCGCTGACGATGGCCTCCATCACCGGACGCAATCCATAGACAATCTGTTGTTTATTCATCTCCAATTGGTTTATTGAGCGGGCGGACATCCATATCCGCCTCGCCATCTACGATGGTAATTTTACGATCGGCCATATCAGCCAATTCCTCGTTGTGGGTCACAATGACGAACGTCTGTCCCAGCTCCGCGCGCAGCTGGAAGAACAGATCGTGCAACTCGCGTGCGTGCTGCGAATCCAGGTTGCCGCTGGGCTCGTCGGCGAGCACCACCATGGGCTGGTTCATCAGCGCCCGCGCCACGCTGACCCGCTGGCATTCACCGCCGCTGAGAGCCGACGGCTTGTGGTGCGCACGGTCGGTCAGCCGCAGGCGGTCGAGCAGCTGCATCGCCCGCCGGCGGGCGTCGTCCTGCCGGTCGCCCCGAATCAATGCCGGTATCATCACATTCTCCACAGCCGTGAATTCCGGCAGCAGGTGATGGGCCTGAAAGACGAACCCTATCTTCTCGTTGCGGAACCGGGCCAGCTCCTTCTCTTTCAATCTGGTGACGTCGACGTCGCCGTACATGATATGGCCGCTGTCGGGCCGATCCAGCGTGCCCAGTATCTGCAGCAGGGTCGTCTTGCCAGCCCCGCTGGCACCCACGATAGAGACCACCTCGCCCCGGTCGATGCTGAGGTTGATGTCGCGCAGCACGTGCAGCGACCCGTAGCTCTTGTTGAGATTCTGTGCGCTGATCATACCTCCACGCCGTTCAGGAACGTACGCTCCACCTTGTTCTCGCCGTAGGAGTAGGGCATGTACTCGTAGCTCGGAATGGGCTTGGTGATGTAGAAGTTGGCCTTCTTTCCGACAGCGATGGTGCCCACCTCGCGGCTGGCGTCCATGGCGTAGGCGGTGTTGAGGGTGACCGCGTTCAGGGCCTCCTCGGGGGTGAGGCGGTAGCGGATGCAGGCCATCGAGAGGACGAGCTGCATGTTGCACGAGGGCGAGGTGCCGGGGTTGTAGTCGGAAGCCATGGCCACGGGCAGACCCGCCTCGATCATCTTGCGCGCCGGCGAGAGGGGCAGGTTGAGGAAGAAGGCACAGCCGGGCAGGATGGTGGGCATCGTGTCGGTGCCTTTCAGGCACTCGATCTCGGCATCGCCCATCTGCTCCAGGTGGTCGACGGAGATGGCTCCGTACTTCACGCCCACCTGCACTCCGCCCGAAACGGCCATCTCATTGGCGTGGATCTTGGGACGCAAGCCGTGCTTGATGCCGGCTTCGAGGATGCGGGCGGTATCCTCAACGGTGAAGAAGCCCTGGTCGCAGAAGACATCGACGAAGTCGGCCAGCCCCTCGTTCGCCACCTTGGGGATCATCTCGTTGATGACAAGGTCGACATAGTCCTCCTGGTGTCCGCGATACTCCATCGGGATGCCGTGGGCTCCGAGGAAATTGGACTTGATGGTCATGGGCGAGTTCTCTCTCAGCCGGCGGATGACGCGGAGGAGCTTCAGCTCGCTCTCGGTGGTGAGGCCGTAGCCGCTCTTGATCTCGATGGCGCCAGTGCCCAGGCGCATAGCCTCCTCGAGGCGCTGCTGGGCCATGTCGTAGAGCTCGTCCTCCGTGGCCGCCGCGGTGGCCTTGGCCGAGTTGAGGATGCCCCCTCCCCTCTTCGCGATTTCCTCGTACGAGAGGCCGCGGATCTTGTCGACGAACTCATGCTCGCGCGAGTTGGCGTAGACAAGGTGCGTGTGCGAATCGCAAAAGCTCGGAAAGACCATCCGCCCCGTGGCATCCACCACGCGGTCGGCACTCCCCTGCCATTCGCTCATCGGGCCGAAGGCCTTGATTTTCCCGTCCTCCACCAGCAGGTATGCATCCTTGACGGTCTCCAGTTGTGCCATCTCCTTTCCCTCGGCACGCAGCTTGGGCTGGCCGGTTTCCACCTGCACCAGTTCTTTGATATTTGTGATCAGTGTTCGCATAGTTTGCAGTCGTTATATCGGCTGCAAAAATACTACATTTATTTCACATGGCAAAATAATCTTTTCCGCAGGGGTTTCGGGCGGCATCCCCGCAAGGCCTTCGGGGCGGCAAAAAAGTGAAGAGGGAAACTCGCGTTTCCCTCCTGTGGTTGTCCTACCTGGATTCGAACCAAGACAAGCTGATCCAGAGTCAGATGTGCTACCGTTACACCATAGGACAATCGGTATTGCTTTTCTTCAAAAGCGGGTGCAAAAGTACGAAGTTTTTACAAACTGGCCAAAAAAAATTGTCATAAAAAACACAACCGGAGAGCGAACACCTGTCTTACAACCGTTTAGGCGGTAAAAAAGTTTTCACTCTCCGGCCTTTGTCATCCTGTTCAGAGGCTGTCACCAGCCTCGCTCGAGCCCTCTTTTGCCTCTTTTTCGAGCTCCATCTTGCCGAAGCGGAGTGTGATGCCGGCCGAGATGTAGCGGCTGTTGGTCATTTTGTTGGTGCTGTCGCTGAGGTAGTAGGGGTTGGTGACGGTGCTGCCGCTGCCGAAACGGCCGCCCCAGTTGAAGATGTCCTGGATGTTGACGAACACCGACAGCTTGCGCTTGAAGAAGTCGCTCCGCACACCCAGATTGAGGCTGTAGCGGGCCTTGCGCTCGCTCATCAGGCTGATCGTGGGCGAGTTGTAGTTGGCCGAGAGAGTCACCTGGTACTGGTTGAAGAGCTTGGCCCAGGCGTTGACGCGCACGCTCCACGACACCTTGCTGGTGTCCACCGTCTGGTGAACCTCGTCGCGGTCGTATTCCATGTGGTAGCCGTAGTCGTAGACGTTGGCATAGAGGCGCACGTTGAAGAAGCCGCTGGGGCGGTAGGTCATGTTGAGGCTGGCACCGTAGCGCCACGACGAGCCCATGTTGTAGGGCACCGAGTAGCTGACGATGCGGTCGAGGAAGTCGTCGTACTCGGCATCGGTCAGCGAGCTGATCTCGTTGGTGCTCAGGCGGCCGTAGCCCTCGATGCCGATATTGCCGAAGCGTTCATAGTATTTCTGCCAGCCGGCCTCGACATTGTGGGTGTAGCTGTCGCGCAGACTGGGGTTGCCGGTGCTGTAGCTGTCGTCGCCATAGCGGCGGAAGGTGCTGACCTGTTCCTCGCCGGGCGAGCGCATGCGCATCGAGTAGTTGAGCTTGAAGTTGTGCATGTCGTCGGTGCGGTAGGTGAGGTGGATCGAAGGCCGGAAATCGATGTCGGGCAGCGCACCGCTGTCGGCGAACGACATGGCGCTACGATAGCAGTAGTCTTCATTGCCCACACCCACACCGAGGCCGCTGCTCAGCGTGAAGCCACCCCAGCGGTGGGTCCAGTTGACGTCGGCGCTGAGCTCCGCGGTGCCACCCATGAAGTTGTAGGTACGCAGGCTGTCCACCACGGTGCCCAGCGAGTCGTTGAAGCGCTGGTAGTCGTTGTCCATGCGGCTGATGTCGGCGCGCAGACCGTAACTGAGCTCGCCGTCCTTGGAGTAGGGCCGGTTGTAGCGGGCGTCGAGGCTGGCGCCGTAGTTGAAGCTGCGCGTCATCATGTAGCGGTGCTCGTCGAGGTCGTTGTAGATGATGTACTCGCGGTTGTACCACTCGTCGCCCGTGTTGCGCGACAGGCGGCTGTTGACGCCGATGCGCAGGTTGTGTCCTTCGAGGTCGAACTTCTTGGTGTAGTCAGCGCCCAGGTGACCAAACAGCGAGCCGCCGACGGTACTGTCGCCGATGCCGTACACAAGGGTGCTGTCGGGGAAGTAGAACACCTGCTCCAGTTCGCGGCCGGCCACACTGCGGTTGTTGTTGTAGAAGCCGCCGCCGTCGAACGAGATCTCGCTCATCGAGTCGATCTCGTAGTTGACACCCATGAAGATGTTGCCGCTCATCGAGCGGTTGTAGCTCGACGAGGTGTCGTGCTGGTACATGGTGGTGTCGTAGTCCACCCCCTGCACGCCGCCCACGCGGTCGCGCCGGCGCCACGAGTCGGTGCGCGAGGTGTTCTCGCGGTAGCTGTAGCGACCCGAGGCGAAGAGGTTGATGCTCAGCTTCTCCTTGGCCCACATGTAGCTCACCCACGGGCTGACGAAGGGCTGGTTGCTCCCGTTGACGCCGAAGCTCACAAACTGGTTGCTCTTGATGTGGGCCGAGGTGATGATGTTGATCACCGCCTCGGCATCGGTGGCATACTTGGCCGAGGGGTTGGTGATGGTCTCGATGCGGGCCAGGGCGTTGGCCGGCAGGGTCTGCAGGTAGGTCTTCAGGTTCTCCTCGGTGAGCTTGGAGGGCTTGTCGTTGATCCAGATCTCCACCGAGCTCACGCCGCGCAGCGTGATGTTGCCCTCGACGTCCACCTCCACGCCCGGCGCATTCTGCAGGGCGTCCTCGGTGGTGCCGGTCTGGATGGAGGGGTCTTCGCTGACGTTGTAGACCAGTTTCTCGCCGTCCATGGCGTAGAGGGGCTTCTCGGCCGTGATCTTCACCTCGCTCAGTGTGGTGGCGCCGGGCTTGAGGCGCATGGTGCCGAGGGCCGTGTTGTTGGTCACCCGGAAGGAAACCAGGCGGTTCTGGTAGCCGATGGCGCTCACACGCAGCAGGTAGGAGCCCGCAGGCACCTCGGTCACCTCGAAGAGGCCGTCGAAGTTGGTCGAGGCTCCCTTGACGAAACTGGAGTCGACCGAGTCGAGCACCGCCACGTTGACGAAGGCCAGAAACTCGCCGCTCACCGAATCGCGCAGCGACCCCACCACCTTGAAGGTGTCGCCCTCCTTCACTTTCTTCTTCTGTTTCACCTGGCTGGCCTGCTGGCTGTCGCCCATCTGGTTCCAGTCCTGCCCGGGACGCGGGCGCTGGCCGGGCCGGCCACTCCCCATCGGCGGACGCCCGCCGGGACCGCCACCGGGACCTCCTGGCTGCGCTTCGCAACACACACTCGAAAATAAAACCATGGAGACCAGCAGCAGCACTCCCTTCAAGACGTTACTCTTCATATAATCTTTTAATCTTTTTGTTGTTATGTAATTTACACTTGTCTCACAAAACGCATTTTAACATTATTTAGTATTGCACCCGGCAAAAAAAAATTCTTAAAAATACAAAAAAAGGCCATCCGCTATTCGCCGTCGAACCGACGACGAATACCGGACTGTTGTTTCTCGCAAAGAAAGCGGAGCGTCCTGGATTTTCTCCACGACGCTCCGCCGGCGTGCCTCGCGATGGGGATCACATGCTCTCGCGCAGGATCTGCACCACCTCGTCGCGGGTCAGGGTGCGGTAGCCGGCCTTGAGGATGAGCGCCGCATCGGCGACGGCCTGCAGGTTCTCCTCGCTGACGCCCAGCTCGCGGCTGTGGGTCACCACGCCGATCTCGTCCATCCATGCCTTCAGGCAGTCCAGACCCTCCAAGGCCACCTGCTCGTCGCTCTTGCCTTCGGGCCGCACGCCCCACACATTGACGGCGAAACGGCGGAACTGATGCAGTCCGTCGCGCATCACATGGCGATAGTAGGGCAACGAGACGCAGGCCAGGGTCATGCCGTGGGTGGCATCGGTGACCAGTCCGATGGCATGGCCGATCTGATGCACCTCCCAGTCGCCCTGCGTGCCGCATTTCAGCAGCGTGTTCAGCGCCCATGTGGCCGTCCACATGATGTTGGACCGCGCCTCGTAATCCTGCGGATTCTTCGCAGCGATGCGACTGCTGTGGATCAGCGACCGCATGAGTCCCTCGTTGATATAGTCGGTGGTGGCGTCGGCAGTGCCGCCGAAGTACTGCTCCATCAGGTGGCTCATGATGTCGAAAAATCCAGCCACCATCTGGTACTGCGGCACCGTCATGGTGAAGCGGGGATTGAGGATGGTGAACTTCGGGAACAGGTCGGGGCCGAACACCTTGCCCAGCTTGAAGCCTGCCTTGCGGTTGGTGATCACGCTGCCGCCGTTCATCTCGCTGCCGGTGCCCACCATGGTAAGCACCGCGCCGATGGGCACCGTCGGACACGAAGGCCACCCCTGCCCGACCCAGTACTTCTGCCAGGCGTCCTCCTCGCAGTAGGCGCTGGCGCTGACGGCCTTGGCATAGTCGATGGTGCTGCCGCCGCCCACCGCCAGGATCAGGTCCACCTTATGGTCGCGCACCCGCTGGCACCCCTCCATCACCTTCTCATAGGTGGGGTTGGGCATCACGCCGGCATCCTCGACCACCGTCTTGCCGGCGGCGCGCAGCGTCGACACGACGGCGTCGTAGATCCCGTTCTTCTTGATCGAGCCGCCGCCGTAGCTGAGCATCACAACGGGACCATAGTTCTTCAATTCGCCCTGCAGATGGGCCATCGCCTCCTCGCCGAAATGCAGACGAGTGGGGTTGTAGTAGGTGAAATTGCCTTCCATAATGTAGCTTGTTTTTGTCATCATAACGCCGAATCCGAAAAATTATTGCCCGTCCCTCCCGCAGCTCCCTCCACCCCCATACAGGTATACCCTGAGTCAAGGTTTTCTTCAGTCGTTCTTCAGTCGTTCTTCAGTCGTTCTTCAGTGATCACTGAAGAACGACTGAAGAACGACTGAAGAACGACTGAAGAAAAGGTAGAGTCAATAGGGTGTCAGAGTGGGGGCAAAGGCGAAAAAATTTCGACCGGCAGTGTAAGATTTTGCCATCCGGCACGACATTAGGGTATAGCATACCGAAAAAAAACATCTCGTCATGAGGAAACAACACACATTGGCAGTCCTGTCGACATTGCTGCTGGCGCTCTCCATCAGCCACACCGCAGCGGCACAAACCGCGCAGTGGCAACCATTTACCGAATTGCAGGCCGGTGCGATACGATCCGGCCACATCGCCCTTCCCACCTACGGCGCCACGCTGGGCTTGCGGGCCGACGACGTCAGCATCGGGCTGCGCTACCGCGCCACCGACCGCTCACCCCTGCACGACTCGGAGCCCCTGCACGAAGTGTCCATCCTGCTGCAGAAAAGTGTCGCTGTGGCACCGCGACTCGAGCTCTACGGCGGCGTGGCCACCGGCTTCGCATTCGAGCATGCGCGATTGTCGGAGGGCAAGGCCATGGCAGTCAGCGCCGAGCTGAACCTCGGCCTGCGCTATTACCTCTCGGACCACGTGGCCCTCACCTTCAACCTCGGCTGCGGGGCCCGCCTGAGCGGTTCCGACTGGGCCGCCCTGGCCAAGCAGCTGCCCTACGACCCGCGCACCATCCCCACCTACACCACCGCCACCGGCGGCATCAGCATCGGCATACCGCCCAAAACGAAGAAGATCAACCTGCCGCAGCAGCTCATCGTCGACGGCGCAGCCCCCATCCTGACGGCCTACAGCGACTGACCGTTTTAGCGCACCTCGATCCGCACCGTGTCGGCACACGACACCTTGAGGTCGCCATCGTACTGGGCCTGTGTGACCACGATGGTCTCTATCGGTGTGTCTAAGGCGTGGAGCCGGGAGAAGACAGGGTTGTCCCGCAGGTCGAGCCTACGGATCTGCGTGCCGCGAATATAGAGCGTCTCCAACCGTGGACACTGCGAGAGGTCGAGCTCCGTCAGCGGACTGAAGATTAGCAAGAGTGACTCCAATTCGGCAAAAGGGCGCAGGTCGAACTCGGCAAGGTGCGTGTAGCTCAACTGCAGGTCCCGCAGGTGGCGGCAGCTGTCGAGTGCCACGCGCTCCAGCGGCAGATTGAGGCCATAGAGGCGCCGCAGGTTGGGGAGGCCGTTGAGGTCCAGCTCCGCCAGCGGGTTGTCGCTGCAGACCACCTCCTCCAGCTGGGGGAACATCTCGATGCCGCACAGACTGTGAATGTCCTTGCCGTAGCACTCCAGCACCGTCAGGGCGCACCCCTCGGGCGTGGGGCGTAGGCGATGGCCGCCGGCCTTGGCGGCATAGCCTTTCTCCAGCAGCAAGTCGCGGAAGGCCTTGTCCGGCACGCTGACTGCCCGGCGGCAGTCGCAGGCAGGCTCGCCCCCACCCTGCCGCGTGGCCGCACAGGCGGTCAGCAGCAGGGTGGCAGCGAGGCTGAGCAGCAGCCGTCTCATGACAGCTTGAAGACGATCGGAAGGTGGTATTGCACGCGGACGGCCTTGCCATGGGCGCGGCCGGGCTTCCACCGAGGCATGGCCTCGACCACACGCACGGCCTCCTCGTCGCAGCCGCCGCCGATGCCGCGCAGCACCTTGATGTCGGAGAGGCGTCCGTCGGCCTCCACCACGAAGGCCACATACACCCTGCCCTCGACGCCTTCTTCCTTGGCCTTCTCGGGATAGTGGATGTTCTCACTCAGGAACTTGTACATGGCCTCCACGCCGCCGGGGTACTCGGGCGTCTCCTCGACCACCTGGTACACCTCGTCCGACTGTTCCATGACTGTCTGCACAGGCTCCTTGGCAGCGTCCACCTCGACCACCCACAGCTTGATGACGGCATCGCCCTGTTGGTTCCCGTCCTGCCAGGCGGCGGCGAAGCACAGGGTGACATCGCCGTTGTCGGTCTTCACGGTGGTGGTGCGGTCAATGGTGCCGCTGGAGTGCCCCCGCCGCAGTTCGCGGTCGACGGCTTGGATAACCTTCTTCTCATTGCGGCTCAGCACCTGGCCGTCGACCATCCCTTTGGAGGTCTGGAGCGGGTTGATCTCCCAAGCGCCGTAGCTGTGCTCGGCCCCCTCGCCTTTGCAGTCCACCCGCACTTCTTGCAGCGTCGGGTTCCACTGGCTGTGGATACTATTGTAGCCTATGCCGCCGAACGGGAGCGGCTTGCCTCCGGTCCGGTGATAGGTCACGGTCAGCAGGCCTTCGCCCGTCTGCACCCCGGCAGGCTCGGCATTGGCCGTCCGGCAGCCCACCATCATCAATACGACCACCAGCGGCAGGGCCGCCAGCGGCTTCCACGCGCCGAAGCGCGATTTCGTTTTGTTCATCATAACGATACGTTTTTTAAGGTTAATACTGTTGAAATTATGGGTGATATGGCCATATCCGAATCCAGTGGCCTGCCGGTAGAGCAGGCGCAGATAGTCCTCCTTGGCGCAACGCGACAACACCGCCGCGTCGGCCTGCCGCTCGTGGACGGCGCGCAGCTCGCCGAGCATCAGCCAGGCGAAGGGGTTGAACCAGGCGGCGCAGCACAGCAGGCGCATCAGGAGCACATCCTCCGTATGGTGCAGCCGCACATGCTCGCGCTCGTGGACCAGAATGCACTGCCGCTCATCGTCACTCATGTCCCCCGACTCCACCACGATGTGGTTGAAAAACGAGAATGACGATGCGGCACCTTCCGCTTTGTAGAGACGCGGCGTGCCGCGTCTGCCATCCACATCGACAGGCTTTCCCCGCCGCACCATCCGAAGCGTCCGCGCCAGCTGCACCGCGAGCACCGCCAGGGAGAGCGCCACGCCCGTCAGGTATATCATGGTAGGGATGCGGCGTGCCGCGTCCACAGCCGGCCGCGAGGCGTCAGCCACCTCGACGGCGGGCAGGACACCGCCCACCCCCACCCCGGCGGCCGACAGGCCCATCCGCTCCGGCAGCGGCAGCGACAGCTCCGGCAGTGGCACCAACGGGTATACCAAACTGAACACCAACGAAAAGATCAGATAGAAGCGCGAGAGCTGCAGCCACCCGTCGCGCCGCAACAGCAGCCGGTAGAGGCCCCAGAAGAGCCCCGCTGCCACCACAGAGAAAAGAACCCAGTGCATCATAAATTCAAAGTTCAAGATTCTCAATTCTCAATCCCCTTGGTGATGGCCTCGAGATCCTCGAGCGACACCTCCTTCTTGTCCACCAGGAAGCTGACCAGCGCCCGCGGCGAGGAGCCGAAGAAGCGGTGCGCAATGCCGCCCAGCACACGCTGCATGTACTCCTCGCGCGTGACGAGTGGATAGTAGCGGTTGGCACGGTTGAAGGTCTCGTGCCCCACGTAGCCCTTCTGCTCCAGCGTGCGCACCACGGTGAGCACCGTATTGTAGGCCACGTCGGCATCGACGGCATTGACAATCTCGTTGGCAAACCCTTGGCCCACTTTCCACACCGCCTGCATCACCTGCTCCTCGGCCTTGGTCAACTCTTTCTGTTCGTCTTGTTTCATAACTATACAATATGTTTTATAATTATATTTTTAGTTAAGAAACGACACAGATAGGTTAATATTGCATCACAGCATCATAAAAATTGTTAAAATGCGTAATATCCGAAAAAGACATGCGTGCCGTTGGCACGTGCGCCGGATACAATATTTCTACCGCACCAGGACCTTGTGCGCCGGCCGGCTGCCGACCTTGACCAGGTAGAGGCCCACGGAGAGCGCTTCGTTGCGCACGCTGCGTCCGGCGGCGTCGAACAGCAGTACGGCCTCGCCCTCGGCGCCCTCGACGACGACGCGGCCTTCGTGGGTGTAGATCTTCAGGCCGTCGGCCTCGGCGTCGTCGATGCTACCGCAGTCCTCAATCATCTTGTCGGCATAGCGGCCCCAGTAGACGTGGTCGGTCCATTCATCCAAATAGCCACAGGGAATATAGATACGCCCGATGCTGCCCATCTGCTCGAGCGGCCCCTCGCCGACGACAGCGGGCGGGAGACCGGCGGCAAAGCGGAGGTTGGTAAGGTTGGCACCGGAGAAGACATAGCTGCCCATCGTGTCGAGGGGGCCGTAGAAGTGGACCTCGCGCAGGCTGTTGTTGCAGGCACCGAAGGCGGCTTCGCCGATTCGCCTCAGGGTCGCCGGGAGGTCGAGGGTGGTGACGTGGGTGCCGCTCATCTGCGACAGCGCCCAGAAGGCATAGTCGCCAATCTCCTCGACGGCATTGCCCCAAGTGATGGCGCTGAGCTTGATGCACGAGTTGAAGGCCTCCCGGGGGATGACGCGCAGCGAGTCGGGAATCGCGATGGCGGTGAGCGAATAGCATTGTTCGAAGGCTCCCTGCCCCAAGGTGAGCAGCGTCTGCGGCATGGTGACGCTGGAGAGGCGGTCGTTCTCGGAGAAAGCCTTCCGTCCGATGGAGCGCATGTGGGGCGGCAGGGCGATGGTGGTGAACTGGCAACCGTTGAAGCAGTTGTCGAGGATGTCGGTCACCCCGTCGGGGATACTGATATTCCGCAGCCAGGTGTTGTTCTCGAAACCGCCGAGGACCTTCACATTGGGGTTCAGTGTGACGGTGGCGCCCGACTTGTGGCACGAAACAAGCGTGTCAAAGTCGCTGCTATAGAGCATCAAACCATCCATCACATAATGGCTGTTGCCCGGGGCAATCGAGAGGTTGTTCATCTGCGGGCAGTAGGAGAAGGGGCAGATGCCGATGTGTGTCACCGTGGCGGGGATGACGATGCCGTCGACCGCCGAGCAGCAGTTGAAGGCGAAGTCGCCGATGGAGGTAAGGCCCTCGGGGAGCGAGACGGCGGTGATGCGGCTGCAGAAGCCGAAGGCCTCCGGCCCCAGGTGACGCACATACGGCGGCACGCTGACGGCGCCCGTCGTCCCGTCGGGCACGAGGCAGAGCGTCAGGCTGTCGCGGCTGTAGAGCCACCCGCCGATGGAGCGGTAGCGGGGGTTGGCCTCGTCGACGGTGATGGCGGTCAGGTTCCTGGCCCAGAAGGCGCACTCGCCGTACTCTTCGAAGCAGGCCGGGAAGTGCAGCGAGGCGACGCTGGAGTAGAGGAAGGCGCAGTCGTCGATGCGGCGCAGCGAGTCGGGCAGCTGCAGGGCGGTGAAGGTGCAGTTGTAGAAGCAGTAGGCGCCGATACGGCGGATGGTGGGCGGCAGGGTGAGGGCGGTGACGGTGGAGCAGCTCTCGAAGGCCGACTCGGCCAACGCCGTCACGCTGTAGGCGGTGCCGTCCAACACGACCGTCGGCGGAATGGCGATAGCGCCGCTGTAGCGGCTGCCCTGCTGCTCCTGCACGTAATAGTGGGGCAACACTTCGACGGTGTGTTCCGTCGGCGAGGTGATGCCATAGGCGATGCCGTCCACTTCATAGTATTGCGCCGAAGCGACGGACGGGAGGGTGGTCAGCACCGCGCAGAGTGCCAGAAGGGGGATGATGTGTCTCATGTCGTTTGGTATTAAGGGGTTCATGCCTATATAATACCCACTTGGAAGGCCAAATCTGACAGAGGACATAAAAAAAGCATCCCCGAAGGGTTCGGGGATGCTTGACGATTGCTTGTCTATCTGGCGATTACTCGGCGACGACCTCGAGGTTGAGTTCGGCCTTGATCTCCTTGTAGACGTTGACCTTGGCGGTGTAGTTGCCGACGGTCTTGATGGACTCGACGACGATGTCCTTGCGGTCCACATCGTAGTTGTGCTGCTCCTTGAGGGCCTCGGCAACCATGATGTTGTTGATACCACCGAAGAGCTGTCCGTTCTCACCGACCTTGACGATCAGTTTCACGGTCTTGCCGTTGAGGGCGGCCTGCTGGGTCTCGGCGTTCTTGCGGAGGGCTTCCTCCTTGTGGGCGCGCTGGCGCAGGTTCTCGGCATGGATTTTCTTGTTCACCGGGGTGGCGATGATAGCCTTGCCCTGGGGAAGGAGGTAGTTGTTGGCATAGCCGTTCTTCACTTTGACGATATCGTCCTTGTAGCCGAGGTTGGCCACATCCTGTTTCAGTATGATTTCCATCTTTCTTCCTCCTAATTATTATTTGAGACAATCGGCGACGTAGGGCATCAGGGCGATGTGACGGGCGCGCTTGATGGCCTGCGAGACCTTCTTCTGGTACTTGTTCGAGGTGCCGGTGATGCGGCGGGGCAGAATCTTGCCCTGCTCGTTGACGAACTTCAGCAGGAAGTCGGCATCCTTGTAGTCAATATATTTAATACCGAGCTTTTTGAAGCGGCAGTATTTCTTACGCTGAGTCTCCACGGCGATGGGAGTCAGATATTTGATTTCGCTTTCGTTAGCCAT